>JAAKFB010000032.1 GCA_011065235.1 Chlamydiota bacterium
CGGTAAAGTCCATATCGGTAGTTGCGACGGATACCTCGTTCCTGGAGGATTTGGTGAGCGGGGCTGGATGGGCAAAATCTTAACTGCAAAGCATTGCCGTGAAAACAAAATCCCCTATTTTGGACTCTGCCTGGGCATGCAGGTCCTCTGCGTCGAATTCGCACGGCATGTGATCGGTTTTAAAGATGCCAATAGCACCGAAATGGATGCGGAAACGCCTCACCCCATCATTTCCCTTTTAAGTGAGCAGCGCGATGTGAAAAATTTGGGGGGAACCATGCGCCTCGGAGCATTTCAATGCTCCTTGCAAAAGGGAAGCAAAGCGCATGCTGCCTATGGCAAGGAAGTGATTTCAGAGCGCCATCGTCATCGCTATGAGTTTAACAACGCATTTAAAGAACCCCTGGAAGAAAAAGGTCTCATTTTGACGGGTATCATGGAAAATGACGAACTCTGCGAAATCGCCGAAATCAAAGATCACCCTTGGATGCTCGGTGTACAATACCACCCCGAATTCAAATCCAAGCCCACCAAACCCCACCCTCTCTTCCGAGACTTCATTGCAGCTGCCATCCAAAGAGGCAACTCTTGAAACGAATCGCTGGTATTGATTATGGGGATGTCCGCATAGGTCTGGCCATTTCTGATCCGACCAAAATTTTGGCCTCCCCTTTCAAAGCCATCCAGACGAAACCCACCCTCAAAGATACAGCAGCTCTGATTTTGCAAGAATTGGGTGAATACGAACCGATCGATACTCTTGTGATAGGCCTTCCCCTCATGATGAATGGCAAGGAAAGTCCTGGTTCCCAAAAGGTCCGCGAACTTGCTAAATTACTCGAGGCAATCTGTGAAAAAACCGTTGTTTTATGGGACGAGCGGCTGACAACGGCCCAGGTTGAGAGGGTCCTAAAAGAAGCCAAAATGAGCCGAAAAAAACGCGTTCGCTACGTGGATGCGATGGCAGCAGGGGCAATCCTCCAGAACTTTCTCGATAGCCCTTGCAACAAATGAATGCACTTGGTTTTATAAGGACAAAGAAGGGGAATTCTTTCCATGAGCTCTCATCCACTTGAAGAACCTGGGGTCTCTTCCCGTTTTATCGATCCATGTATTCTCGTTATTTTTGGTGCTACAGGGGATCTGACTGCACGCAAACTCTTCCCCGCCGTGTACAATTTAGCACGCGAAGGACAGCTTCCCAGCCAATTTGCCGTTGTCGCCTTTGCTCGTCGCGACAAATCCAGTGAAGAATTCCGCAAGGAAATGAAAGAGGCGATCAACAAATTCTCTCGCGTCAAACCCGTTGATGAAGCGATCTGGAAAAATTTCGAGCAGCAGATTTTTTACCACAAAGCCGAGTTTCACGAAGCTAGTGGGTACCAGGCACTCGATAAACTCCTCAAAGACCTCGATGGCCGCTTTGGAACCAAGGGAAACAGGGTTTTCTACCTCGCCACCCAACCGAGCTATTTCACTACTATCTGCGAAAATCTACATACCTCTGAGCTGATCTACGATACCAAAATCGTCAAAGACAAATGGTCGAGAGTCATCATCGAAAAGCCCTTTGGAAACAACCTCGAATCGGCACATGCTCTGCAAAATGAATTGCTCAAATTCCTCGCAGAACAGCAGATCTATCGAATCGACCACTATCTCGGCAAAGAAACCGTCCAAAATTTGATGGTCTTTCGCTTTGCCAACTCTCTATTCGAATCGCTTTGGAATAACCGCTATATCGACCACGTTCAGATCACGGTTGCCGAAGAAATCGGCATCGGCAGACGGGGCGCATTTTTTGAAGAAGCGGGCCTTCTGCGCGATATCCGTCAAAACCACATGATGCAAATCCTCTCTCTCGTGGCAATGGAACCTCCTGTAGGACTCGATGCCAACGCCATTCGCGATGAAAAAGTCAAAGTCCTCAGAGCCCTGCGCCCCTTTACGAAAGAAGACTTCAAAACCTCCATCGTACGAGGACAATACGACAAAGGATTTATCGGAGGAGAGCCAGTAAAAGGATATCGAGAAGAAGACAACGTCGATCCTAAATCTAACATCGAGACCTATTTAGCGCTGCGCCTCTTCATTGACAACTGGCGCTGGCACGGCGTTCCCTTCTATATGCGTGGCGGCAAGCGCCTTCCCAAACGGGCTTCTGAGATCGCCATTCAATTCAAACGCCCTCCCGGCGTCCTCTTTCAAGAGCATAATAACAAGCATGAGCCAAACGTCCTCGCCATCCGGATCCAACCCGATGAGGGAACCTCTCTCAAAATCAACTGCAAAGTCCCCGGCCCCGCCAGCCCTATCCAACCGGTGAAAATGGACTTCCGCTACGGCTCTTATTTCGGAATGTCGCCCCCCGAGGCCTATGAACGGCTTATCCTCGATTGCATGATCGGCGATAGTACCCTCTTTGCACGTGAAGACGAAGTATTCAGCTCCTGGAAACTCCTCACCCCCGTTCTCGAGCAGTGGAAAACTACCGAGCCCGACTGTTTTCCCAATTACCAAGCTGGAACATGGGGTCCCGAGCTTGCCGATGAGATGATGAAAAGAGACGGGCGCAAATGGAGGATCCTCTAGATGACTACAGACATCATCTCCCCTGCGGAAATCCAATCTGAGCTCAGTCGCATTTGGGATTCTCTCGAAGGGGCAAATAAAACCCGCGCCTCCCTCTTTAATCTCATCTTCTTCACCAAAAAAAAAGCCCGCGCCGAATACATCCGCGCCATCTCACAAAATGTGATTGAAAAATTCCCCTCCAGGGTCATCTTCATTACCGAAGATGTCGAATCCAAAGAAGATTACCTCAATACACGCGTCTCTGTTCTTTCACTCCAAAATGGATCCTCGGATATCGCCTGTGATTTCATCCAAATCGATGTAGCAGGCAAGCAAGAAGAGCGAGTTCCCTTCGTCATTCTCCCCCATATCCTTCCCGACCTTCCCGTGTACGTCATTTGGGCAGAAGATCCCGCAAACCAATCTCCCCTCTTTGCTCAACTTCAAAAACTCGCAACGCGTCTAATCTTCGATTCTGAATCGATTACAAGCCTCTCCCAATTCGCCCAAAATCTCATCCATTTCGACACCGAGATGCGCGTTGATATCGCCGATCTCAATTGGGCGCGCATGGAGAGCTGGCGCGATCTACTCGCCTCAACCTTCTACTCTGCCGAACGCCTCGCTCAGCTCCAAAAAAGCACCAAAATTCAGATCTGCTACAACGCCCAAGAAAGCGCGATTTATTGCCATACCCAAATTCAATCGATCTATTTACAAGGATGGCTCGCAACACAGCTCGGATGGCAGCTGGAAAAACTCCACTCTGAAAACGGAAAAGTCACCTTCCTCTACAAACGGCAAGGAGGCACCGTAGAAATCACCCTCCTTTCCGAATTCCATGAAACCCTCAAACCCGGAATCATCCTCTCCGTTGACCTGGAAACCGAAGATCAGAATCATTTTTCCTTGGGGCGTCAGCTCGAAACCCCCAATCACGTCTGCATGCGCTTTTCCACCCTAGAAAAATGCGATATGCCCCTAAAATATATTTTTGCCAAAGACGAATCGGGACAATCGCTTGTCAAAGAAATCTGTCACCGAGGAACAAGTAAACATTATTTGAATTTGCTCGAACAAATTAAAGATAGGAAGGAGTTTTCATTCTGTGAATATTGAAAGCCTCAAAATCAACGCTTGGGACGAGAGGCGTAACCTCCTCATTCCCGGCGATGAAAACGCCACCCTAGACGTCTGTATCCGCCACTTTATCGGCGCCATCCGCGAGGCCATAGAAGACCATGGAGCCTTCTTCGTCGCCCTCTCAGGGGGCAGCACCCCTAAAGCCATGTTTAAGCGCCTCACCTCTCCGCCCTATAGCGAGCAAATTCAATGGGATAAAATCTGGCTTTTCTGGGGAGATGAGAGAAGCGACCCCGCCGAGAGCAACTACAAAATGGCCATGGAAGAGGGCTTTGGCAAAGTGCCCATCCCCAAAGAGCAAATCTTCCCGATGTTGGCCAAGGAAAACATCGAAGAAAGCGCCCTAGAGTACCAGAAACAGGTCCAGAATGCCCTCAAAGACCACCCCTTTGACCTCGTCATGCTAGGCATGGGAGAAGACGGGCATACGGCCTCCCTCTTCCCTCAAACAGAGGGATTAAAAGCCCAGGACAGACTTGTCGTGGCCAACTACATTCCTCAAAAAAATACTTGGCGTATGACCCTCACCTTTGAGGCGATCAATAGTGCCCACAGCATTGCCATCTATGTCATGGGGGCAGCAAAAAAAGATACCCTCGTTGAAGTGTTCAAATCCGAAGAAAATTTTGAACGTTATCCCATTCAAAAAATTGGCACAAAAGACAACAAAGCCCTATGGATTGTTGACGAAGCAGCAGCATCTGAACTCATTAAAGAATAATTTCCTTACCATTAAAAAATCATTTAATGTTGACCTCTTAATTAGATTTTTGTTATCATACTTACAATGCTTTGATAGAAACTTTTGATATATCGAAAGCTATATAAAAAAAACCATACTCAACAAGGAGTCAAAAATGGCTACATCAACACCAATTGCATACACTCAAATGGGTGTCAATAAAACTGAAAATTACCTCAAAATTAATAAACAAGACGATAACTACGCTTTGCAAGGCGTAAAATTTATTACTAGAGCAGTTGCAGACACAGCTCTTGCAATAGCTGGTCTTGCAGAGACAGTTGCTTTCGCAGTTTTAGTAATAATTACTTCTCCTACGAAGATCGGAACGCTTTTTTCTAAAGACCGTTGTGTAGAAGCTGTCAGCAACACTAAACTCAGTGCAGAAGCTACTTTGAACGCTTTGAAAGGAATCGTTGGTTACACTTCTAATGATCCTGCAGCTCCTGCTGTAGAAGAAGTTGCAGAAGAAAATACTGATGAGACTCAAAATACTGATGAGACTCAAAATGCTGATGCGACTCCTCAGAATCCTGAGGCTACTGAGACTACTCAGACTCTTGAACCTCTTGCTAAGGGTTACGTTCAAAAAATGAAAGAAGCGCTTGGATATTAATCCAATCGTAATTTAATGCTCGAGAAGCATGAGGGGCAACCCTCATGCTTCTTTTTTTTATGAAAACAGATCCTCTTTCTGATAATATTGATACATGCTAATCCTTGGAATTGAAACAACTTGCGATGAAACAGCTTGCGCACTCGTCAAAGATGGTAGGCAGATCCTATCCAATGTGATCGCCTCTCAAAGCGCTTTTCATGAAAAATTTGGTGGGGTCTATCCCGAAATGGCCTCCCGCCAACACGTCGACTGCATCATCCCCACCATTCAACGTGCACTTGATGAAGCTCAGGTAACATCTGATGAGATCGATCTCATCGCTGTCGCAAAAGGCCCCGGGCTCATTGGCCCTCTTTTTATCGGTCTCAATGCTGCAAAATCGTTATCTTTGGCTTGGAAAATCCCTTTTGTCGGCGTCAATCACGTCGAAGCTCATCTGTATGCTGCCATGATGTCCAATGAGGGGTTTGAGCTGCCTGCACTCGGTGTCGTCGTGTCGGGCGGCCACACGTTTTTAGTCAGGATTCTGGATGTGGGCGACTATGAAATGATTGGTACAACGGTGGATGATGCGGTGGGCGAGGCCTTTGACAAGGTCGCCGCTCTGCTCGATCTGCCCTACCCCGGTGGCCCTCAGGTGGAAGCCCTGGCCAAGGGCGGAGATGCGACGCGTTTTCCCTATCGAGCGGGGAAGGTGAAGGGCCATCCCTTCGATTTTTCCTTTAGCGGGCTCAAGACAAATGTGTTGTATACGGTCAAGGGACAAAATGGGGACAAACGGGGCAAAACGACTATCTCAGAAGAGGAAAAGCGGGATGTAGCGGCGAGTTTTCAAGAAGCTGCTCTTGGCGATATTGCAGCAAAAGCCCTAAATGCTGCCAAAGAATATGGGTGCTTGTCAATTTTTGTAGGCGGTGGCGTGAGCTGCAATCGACGTTTGCGCGAATTGCTCGATGGCACCATTCCCGTTTATTGGCCGGGCAAGGGTTTGAGTTTAGATAATGGGGCGATGATTGCAGGTCTTGGCTATCATGTCTTTAGCGGAGAGAGCGACCCTTTGGATTTGGAGCCTAAGGCTCGAATACCTATTGGTGAGCGAGCTTCTTCTTCTTCTCAGATGGCTCGCGATTTGTCATGATCCGCTGCTTGGACTCTCTTTTTTTCTCAGCGACGGGTGCTTTCTCATCTGCTTGCTCATCGGGCTTGGACTGGACCACTTTTGGGCGTCCAAAGAAATGGTGCGGCTCCTTCGAAACGCTTTCAAATGAGGGCTCGAGATGCGTGTGCTCGTTTAAGGGAACTTCATAGGCAAAGACGTCATCAAATTCTTCGCTCATTTCATGCGCTCGTCGCTCGATGATAGAGGTGAAGTCTTCTGTTGCTAGTCGCTCTTCAGACCAGGGAATCAGCGATTCATCTCGCTCATCCATCTCAAGAAGAGAGAGGCCTTGGTTGTCAAAGTCTTCGTGTTCAACACAAAGACAATCGTCCTCTGAATCAAATGCGAGATGTAGGAGGGCCTCATTGCTATGATCCCCAATATAGAAAAAATCTTCATCTGCCCCGCCACACATTGCCGCGATTGGCAAAATAGAAAGTATCATCCATCCTTTTTTCATATTCCCATCCCCTAAAATGAGGTTTTCTCTTCTCTTAGAGACCTTCTCTTAATTCGCACTGTAGCGATCCTCGCCTTTTTGTAAAAAGATTTTTTTAATTTTTTTTCTATTATTTTTTGATCCTTAAAGATAAAGTGATGAACTTTACAAGAGGGTGTATGTGAATTGCTTTCGCCGCCAAGAGCTAAGATTTTTTTCTAGGAGAATACTCTGGAAAGCGGAGCAAACTCAAATTGAGTTTGTGAAGCTTGAAGAGTCTCTCATAGAGAAAAAGATAGCTCTTTATTGGCGGTGGAATGAATTCATAAACACCCTCTAAGGTGATAGATGGCGGAAAACTCGAGCTCCTCTTCCATACTAACTAAATACCCCTCTGCGAGTCTTAGGGAACTCTTTACTCTTTCTTTGCCCCTTATTCTCGGTCTTTTTTCCGCAAGTTTTATGGGGTTTTGCGACCGGCTTTTTCTTTCCCATTATTCCATTGAAGCTTTTGAGGGAAGCGTTTCCGCGGGCTATTTATGCCTCTTATTTCAGCTTCCTATCATGCGGATTGCCACGATGTCGCAGGTTTTTGTCGGCCTAGATTATGGTTCCAAAAATTATCAATCCATCGGCCCTACCGTCTGGCAAATGATCTGGCTGGCGCTGTTTTCTATATTGATTACCTTCCCTCCAAGTCAATTTTTTGCCCCGTATTTCTTCGAGGGAAGCGCTGTTAGCCACACTGCCAATACGTATTTCAGCACGATGATGGTAGCCAATTTTCTCTTTCCCCTTGGCACTGCCATTTCTGCCTATTTCATCGGCCAAGGGAGGACGCGGATCATCTTTTTAACCACATTGCTCTCTCATGGGCTCAATGTTGGACTCGATTACATCTTCATCTTTGGAATTGAGGGGGTTTTCCCCTCTTTGGGGATTTTTGGGGCTGCACTCGCAACGGGCATTTCTCAAGCTGTTTTCTGTGTCGTCTTATTTATGTTTTTTATCCGCAAAAAAGAGCGAACGTCCTATGGAACGGGAATATTCCATTTCAACTGGAATTTGTTTTGGCCGCAACTGCGCATCGGCCTCCCACGTGCCATTGCGAGAATGTTCATTTTGACAGCTTGGGTTTCGTGCTCTCGAGTCATGACGATGAAGGGAGGCGACTATTTGATGGTCTTATCCGTTGGGGGAACCCTCATCCTCCTCTTTACCTTCTTCAATGACGGAATGCTCCAGGGAATGATCACCATTGCCTCCAATTTAATGGGGGCAAAACAGTATCAAAAAATTTGGAAACTCGCCCGCTCAGCTCTCATTTCTATTTTGGTGGCCTCAGCACTGCTCTCTATCCCCTACTTAGTATTTCCCGAGTGGACGCTTTCATTCTTGGTCGCAACTCCCCCCTCTCCCCAGACTCTACAGATATTGAAAAAATCCTGTATTTGGTTATGGCTGTTTTTCTTTTGTTACGGATTTAGCATCATTGGAATCAGCCTTGTGACTGCATCGCGCGACGTTGGATTTTATTTGATTTCAAATATTTTTGTCTGGCTGACCTCCTATGTCCCTGTCTATATTGCTATGAATTTTTTGAATTGGACGCCCGATAAGCTCTGGCTCATCATGGCACTAGATTCTTTAATTTATGGAACCATCTTCCTCTTGAGATCTAGAAAAGAAAAATGGAAAGAAATCGACCCGGCACCCGAGTCAGAAGCCCTGTTATACCACGCGCAGGAAAGTTTTGAGAATCTAGACTCGGCAAAGTCGCAGCCAGTCCAAATTCGCAAAAGCTGACGGAGCGAGGTATAAATTAACTAGAAATTTATCCCTGATTCGCCTATAGTTAAAGGACTAACTAGGAGTCTGACTATGGCAAAGAAAGGTGGCCGAGAAAAAGTAAAGCTCAAGAGCACAGAGACGGCAGAAGTCTACTGGACAATGAAGAGTAAGCGCAATACTCCCGATCGGATGGAACTCAAAAAATACGATAAGAAGTTAAAGCGTCATGTGACGTTCAAAGAAGCTAAATAAACACTGTACGTTGTTCGAATTATCTTTTGTTAAGAAATATCTTACACCAAGAAAAAAACAGCTTTCAGTTTCTCTGATTGCACTGCTTTCTATTGCAGTAATCACTCTCGTTGTTTGGCTAGTCGTCCTCTTTCTTTCTGTGACGGAAGGGATCGAGCGGAATTGGCTCAATAAATTGACCGCCCTCAACGCCCCTGTCCGCCTCCAACCCACACCAGAATATTTCTCCTCTTATTACTACAAGGTCGACCAATATAGCGCCGCCTCCCAATACATGTCCCAAACACTGGGGCAAAAGGCCCAAGCTCTTATATCTGACCCCTATAATCCCGAATTTGATGAGGGGCTTCCCATGATAATGGCAAAGCCCGACCTCAACCAAATCGGGCAGCTAAAAGACCCTGTCAAAATGGCCTTTTCTGCTCTTGAAGAGCTCAAAGCGTCATTTCCCGGCCTTGCTTTCCAAGACATTGAAATGAGCGGTGCGCTTCTGCGCTTAGAGCTCCTTCGCCAAGAGACCAATTCGTTAACTCCGGTCGAAATGCAAAGCCAGCTAACCAACGTCTCTTATTTGTCTTCCTTACCAGAAAAAAACCCCTCTTTGCAGAGCCTTTTGCTCGCCCCGACAGAGGAGGATCTCAATCACCTTCTCTACTTGTCTGAGCGCTCAGACGAAGATCCGCATCCCTTGTTTTCTCATAGCCACATCGAAAAGCTCAAAACCCGCTCCGATCTTTGGCAACTTCCCTTCGATCTTCTCCCCGAAAAAATTCCATTTGAGGCTCAAGCCTACAAACACGAAGGGGAAATCTCTCATCTCATCGTCCCCACTACTTCCTCTAAAGAGGCTTCTTGCACAATCGAGCGGCGAGCAGATCGCCTTTTCTTCAAATGCGTAGGGGATCCCGAAGTGCCCCTCAACTCCGCAGTGCCTTTATTTTCCTATGGGAATGTCGAGTTCGATGTGAAAGAAATGCCACGCGCTTTGCTTTTCTCTGTGAAGGGAAAGCTCCAAAAAAAGACGATCGTCGGAACCGTCCCTTTCACGGGGCTTCAGGTCTCCAAAGCCTCTTTTGATCTGACAGTTGACTCTCTTTGCAAAACGGGAAAACAAACGGGGATCTTGCTCGCAAAAAACTTCCGCGAAAATGGATTACGGATGGGCGATGCGGGATATTTGGCTTATTCAGCACCGACATTATCTGGAACAAAACAGTTGCAAATCCCGGTCTATGTCGCCGGTTTTTACGATCCCGGCATCATGGCTGTGGGCAATAAATGCATTCTCGTCCCCCCACATATCACGCAATCGATCAATGCATCTGAGAGCGCTTTCACCTTAGATCGAGGAGAGTCGAACAACATTTTTGTCTGGATGTCCCATTTAAATGATGCGCAAAAACTCAAAGAGGCCCTTTTGGAAAAATTCCAAGAAAAAGGGATCGACAAGTACTGGACAGTGCAAACGTATCGCGAATACGATTTTGCCAAAGATCTCATGCAGCAATTTCAAAGCGATAAATATCTCTTCACCCTAATTGGAATGATCATCTTGCTTGTCGCCTGTTCGAATATCATCTCCCTTCTGGTTCTTCTCGTCTCCGACAAAAAGAAAGAAATTGGCATTTTACGCGCCATGGGAGCTAAGCGACGTAGCATCGCTGCGATCTTTGCGTTTTGTGGAGCTAGCCTTGGGCTTTTTAGCTGTCTTCTCGGCATTTTGTTAGCTTTTGTGACGCTTCGAAACATCGACTCTGTCGTCCACTTTCTCAGCGTACTGCAGGGACATGAGGCTTTTAACACACAGTTCTTTGGTCAATCACTTCCCCATGAAATCAGCTCGCGTGCCTTGATTTTTGCTGCCATCGCCACTCCTCTTCTCTCCCTCATAGCCGGTCTTGTACCCGCGATCAAAGCCGCGCGCCTCGACCCTTGTGAAACCCTGAGGTCCGAATGATATTACAGGCTGAAGATATCCATAAAAATTTTGGTGATCTCAAGGTTCTTCGAGGAGTCTCTCTTCAAATTAAGGAAAGAGAGACGGTCGCGATTATGGGAAAATCGGGAGAGGGAAAAAGCACGCTTTTACACATTTTCGGCACTCTTGATCCCCCAAGCGATGGGGTTTTGCGCATCTGCGGAAAAGCTGTCGCAAAACACCGAATTGCGTATTTACGCAACCGCCACATCGGCTTTATTTTTCAATCCTACCACCTTCTCGAAGACTTTACTGTCTTGGATAATGTCTTGATGCCTCTTAAAATTGGGAGGCAAGAGAACGTCGAATCAAAAGAATTTGCACATTCTCTTCTCAAAGAGGTCGGTTTGGAAGGGAAAGCAAACGTCCTCGCAAAATACCTCTCAGGTGGAGAAAAACAACGGGTCGCCATTGCACGAGCACTTTGCAATAAGCCCGATCTTCTCCTCGCAGATGAACCAACTGGAAATCTCGATCAGAGTTATTCTCATGACATTCAAAAACTTCTCCTAGACAGCGCGAAAAAACACGGCAAAGCGCTCATTCTCGTCACACACGATGAGGAATTTGCACGCAGTTGCGACCGGCTCCTTTTCTTAAATGAGGGACAGCTCTATAATCCAAGTGCATGAAAATCACGATGATCGGGACAGGATATGTCGGCCTTGTCACAGGCGCATGTCTTGCCGAAATGGGCAATCAAGTCATCTGTCTCGATATTGATCGAGAAAAAATCGACTCTCTCCAGGCAGGCAAACTCCCCTTCTACGAGCCTGGTTTGAAGGAGCTCGTCAAACGCAATACACAAGCTAACCGCCTCCACTTTACCGGTCAATACAGCGAAGCTATTCCTGGCTGCGACATCTGTTTTTTGGCTCTTCCTACCCCCTCAAACCAGGACGAAAGCTGCGATTTGAGCTATGTGGAAAAAGCCGCAAAACAACTCGCCGAAATCATGGACAATTATCTGGTTGTCGTCAATAAATCGACAGTTCCCGTTGGCACCTCAGAGAGGGTGAAACAAACTATCCAGGAGACGCTCGATGCGCGCGGAGTGCAAATTCCCTTTGACATTGTGTCCAACCCCGAATTTTTACGAGAGGGATCTGCCATTGAAGACTGCATGCAGCCCGACAGAATTTTGCTTGGAGTGAACCAATCCAAAGCGGCCAAAATCATGCAAGAGCTCTACGCTCCTTTTCTCGAGCGGATTTTGATCATGGATATCCCATCGGCTGAACTTGCCAAATATGCCGCCAATGCCATGCTCGCTGCCCGTCTATCTTTGATCAATGATCTCGCCAGCCTCTGTGAAAAGCTCGGCGCAAACATCGATGCTGTGCGCGATGCCCTGGCCCATGATGACCGGATTGGTCCTCAATACCTCAACCCTGGAATTGGTTTTGGAGGATCTTGCTTGCCAAAAGACATGAAAGCTCTGCGCGCTATGGCAAAAACTCACAACCACCCTACCGATTTTTTCGATAGTATCTTGGAAATCAATCAAAGGCAGCGGGAGAATTTTTTTGAAAAAATCCGGAGTCACTTTGATCGCACCAAAGGAAAAACCCTCGCCCTTTGGGGGCTTTCTTTCAAGCCGGGCACGGATGACTTGCGCGAGGCTCCCTCTTTGTATTTTATTCAAAAATGTCTCGTACAGGGTATCTCCTTACGCCTT
>JAAKFB010000033.1 GCA_011065235.1 Chlamydiota bacterium
CTCTTTGTGCATTTCAATGCTGGCACCATCTTCGGTTCCAATGGTGAGTGCGCCATTCATCGAGAGTTTCATATTTCCCGTTCCCGAAGCTTCTTGGCCTGCACAGGAGATCTGCTCGGAGAGATCGGCGGCGGGAATGACTTTTTCCGCTCGCGAGGCATTGTAGTTTTCATAGTAGACAACGCGCAGTTTCTCGCGCACTTTGGGATCGGCGTTGATTTTACGTCCCAGACAGCTGATAAGGCGGATAATATTTTTGGCCACCACGTATCCAGGTGCCGCCTTGCCCCCGATGATCACCATCCGCTTGATGGGGCGAGCATCGAGATTGGCGCTCAGTTCGTGATAGAGAATGATCGCATGCAGGGCATTCATCAATTGGCGTTTGTATTCATGAATCCGTTTGATCTGGACATCGAAGAGGGCATCCTCACCTAAGGGATCCGTTTGGGCAATTTCGACTCCTTTGGCATCGCGGATGGGATTTGCGGTTTTGAGAAATTCGCAAAAGGCCCGCTTATTTGCCCGCTTGATCTCGAGGAATTCCTCTTGGCAAGCACTATCTGAGGCAAATTTCGACATCTGCTCGATCTGCTGGAGGTCGGTGATCCACCCTTTTCCGATCCGCTTGGAAAAAAACTCGGCAAGTCGTGGATTGCAGTTGTTGATCCACCGTCTTTGGGTCACTCCATTGGTCACATTGACGAATTTGTCGGGGTACATTTCGTAAAAATCTTTAAAAATCTCATTCTTGAGGATTTCTGTGTGCAACTCTGCTACCCCATTGACTCGGTGAGTGCCATAGATGGAGAGGTTGGCCATCTTGATTTGTCCCCCTTCGATGATCGACATTCGCCTGATCCTCTCTTCGTCATTGGGGTATTTGGCTCTAATTTCTGTGCAAAAATCTGCGTTGAGCCGCTGGATGATCTGATATTGACGGGGAAGGAGCTGGGCAACGCGGTTTTCGTTCCACTCTTCGAGTGCTTCTTTCAAAACGGTGTGGTTGGTATAATTGGTGCACGTTCTGACTACTTCAAAGGCTTCACCCCAATCAAAATTGTGCTCTTTGAGCAGAATGCGCATCAGCTCGGCGATCGCAAGGGCCGGATGGGTGTCGTTGAGATGGATCCGTACTTTATCTGCAAAAAGACTCATGTCTTTTGCATTGAGATGAAAATGGTGAACAATATCCTCGAGCGAGGCGGCGACAAGGAGGTATTCTTGCTTTAGGCGAACTCGTTTGCCCATCTCATTGTTGTCGTTGGGGTAGAGAACGTCTGTCAAGGTGGTGTTTTCTGCAGCTTGGTCGAGAAGGCCGGCGTTGTAGCGCTGCAATTTAAAATTGCGTGGAGATTCTTTGGTCGTCCATAGGCGCAAGGAGAGGACCGAAAAATCGGGGGTTTCTCGGTAGCCCACAATAGGCAGGTCGTAGGAGAGGGCCCGCACCTCCTCGTAGTCGACCAGATCGAAGGTATCGACCCCTTTTTCATTCTTTGTCGGGATCGCTTTTCCAGAATACATCACATTCACGGAGTGGACATCGCGCCTGAATTCCCAGGGGTTTTCATTGAGGAGCCATATTTCGGGTCGCTCCACTTGAACGCCTTCCCAGACTTCTTGCTCAAAAATCCCATACTGATAGCGCAGGCCATATCCCATTGCGGGGTATTGCTGTGTCGCAAGAGAATCGAGCAAACAGGACGCTAAACGCCCAAGGCCCCCATTGCCCAATGCGGGGTCGTGTTCCACGGCCATGATTTTTCGGTAGTCATGCCCGAGTTTTTTCATCACAATTTTGACCAGCTCACCTGCGTGGATGTTCGCGATGCTATTGGTCAGAAATCTTCCTGGCAAATATTCCAAACACAGATAATAGAGAGTGCGGGGGAGCTCTTTGGTCATCGTATGGATCGATGCGGTCCAATTGATCATGATCTCTTCGCGCAAAGTGAGGGAAAAAGCGCGAAAAACCGCTTCATCATTTGCCTCTTCTAGCGTCACTCCCATCGTTGTGATGAGATAATGTTTCACCTTGTAGACAAGAGAATCTGCTTGAGCATCTAAATTAGAACCGTCAGTCATATTTGTATTTACTTGTGTATAATTTTTTCTTAGCATAAATCTGAGTTAAGATGAAGAAATACGATCTCGTTGTTATTGGAACAGGACCTGCCGGCGAAAAGGCTGCCGTCAAGGCTGCCTATTTCGGCCATAAGGTCGCCATTGTCGAAAAATCTCAAAAGTTCGGCGGCGCAATGTGCGTCACAGGAACCCTCCCTTCAAAAACTCTCAAGGAAACTGCTCTCTATTTCTCTGGAAAATACGAAAAGGGGCTCTACGGAATAGATCGAGATTTGGATCGCGAGGCCTCTGTTGAAGATTTCATGTTTCGGAAAAATTTCGTGTCTAAATCCGAAGGTGAAGCCATCGAGACCAATCTTAACCGCCATGGAGTGGACATCTACCATGGAGTGGCCTCTTTCGAAGATCCTCACACGATCAAAGCAGGCGATGAAACGCTTCATGGTGATTACATCATCATTGCAACCGGATCCTATCCTTTCCAACCAAAGGAAATCCCTTTTGATGGAAAACGTGTCCATGACTCGGATACTATTTTAGAGATCACTCGCTTCCCCAAATCTCTCTGCGTCGTGGGCGCAGGTGTCATTGGCTGTGAATATACGACTATCTTTTCTACTATGGGAGCGAAGGTCTATTTGGTGAATAACAAAGACAAAATCCTCCCCTTCCTCGATCAAGAAGTTGCCGAAGCCCTTATAAATAGCATGCGCGATAGCGGCGTATCCATTTTGTTCAACACCAGCATCAAAGACATTAAGGTTCCCGATAACGAAAACGAGATGATCCAGATCACAGAAGAGAGTGGACAGACTTTCGAGGTTGACATGTTCCTTTTTGCAGCAGGACGCAGTGGCACTACCAAAGATCTCAACTGTGAGAAAGCCGGCATCGAGATGGGAAAACGGGAGACGATTGTCGTCGACAAAATGTATCAGACCAATGTTCCCCACATCTACGCCGTTGGAGATGTGATCGGATTCCCAGCTCTTGCCAGCACGAGTGCCGATCAGGGGCGCGTCGCAGTCGCACACATTTATCAAATGCAAGACCTCGACCATCTCCCCTCTTTCTTCCCTTACGGCATTTACACGGTTCCTGAAGTTTCGATGGCCGGCGTCTCTGAAGATGAAGCCAAAGAAAAAGGGCTCAACTACTGCGTCGGCAAAGCCCGCTATCCCGATATGGCGCGTGGCAAAATCATGGGAGCAAAAAACGGATTCTTGAAAATAGTCTTTGATCGAGAGAGCTTGACCATACTTGGTGTTCACATCATTGGGCACATCGCCACTGAGATCATCCACACGGGGCTCATGCTCGTGGAAGAAAAGAAAACGCTTTCCGATGTAATCGGCACCGTCTACAATTTTCCCACTCTCCACGATCTTTACAAATACGCCGCTTATGATGGGCTCAGCACCCTCACAGGCCACAAAGTTAAAATTTAATCGATGCGCTATCTCAACAATGATCTCATTCTCTCTGAAGTAGAGGCTCCTTCTCCCAAAGCTCAGGAGATCCAAGTCCATGTCTCTGCCATCGGCGTCAATCCCGCCGATCTTTTGCAGCGCAAAGGCAAGTATCCTCCCCCTCCGGGCGCATCCGAAATTTTAGGACTCGAAGTTGCCGGCACAGTGGAGTCTTTAGGCCCCCATGCCACCCAATTTCAAAAGGGAGACCGGGTGATGTGCCTCCTTCCCGGTGGTGGATACGCCGAAAAAGTCTGTGTCCGCGAGTCCCACTGTATCCCCATCCCCCACAACCTCTCTTTTGAAGAGGGAGCCGCGATCCCCGAGGTTTTTCTCACTGCCTACCAAGCTCTTTTCCTCATTGGAGAACTGCTACCCGGTCAGTGGGTCCTCATCCACGCAGCGACAGGAGGAGTAGGAACTGCCGCGATTCAGCTCGCAAGTGCATCCGATGCCAAGACCATTGGGACCACCCGCTCTAAGGACAAGCTCGAAAAATGTCTCGCTCTTGGTGTAGATGCCATGATCAATACCTACGATGGCCATTTTGCCAAAAAAGTACTCGAGACCACCGAAGATCACGGAGTGGATCTCATCCTCGACTTCGTAGGAGCCCCCTACTATATGGAGAATATCCAAGCCCTCTCAAAAGGTGGTGCCCTTCTCATCCTCTCTACCCAAGGGGGAAACATCTTAGAAAAGGTCGACCTACGCCTCTTGATGCAAAAATGGATAACCCTTTCGGCCACCACTCTGCGCAGCCGTCCCCAAGAATACAAAGATCGCCTCGTGAAAGAATTTAGCCATCTTGCCCTCTCCCGCTTCGAATCGGGCCGGATCAAACCCGTCCTCCATCAAGTCCTTCCATGGACGCAAGCCGAAGAGGCTCACTCCCTTCTAGCAAAAGGCACTGCTTTTGGAAAAATCATTTTGTCTATTGCCTGAATTTCAGTCCAAAGACATAATACGCGCAAATGAGCTGGAAAAATTGGTTTATTAAAGGGTTACTTTGGTTTTTCAACCCCAAAGAGACCCGCTCTCGTCACTGCTCGACACCGAATCGCTTTTTGATTGTTTCCACAACAGGTCTTGGCGATACTCTTTGGGGAACGCCTGCGATTCGCGCACTGCGCCAATCCTTTCCCGACAGTTCGATCAACATCCTAACTTCACCTATCGGCGCTCAAGTTCTCGAACATAACCCTCACATCGATGACATCTTTATCTATTCATCATTTTTTTCATTGGTTCGTTACTTTCTCCCTCTAAAAAGAAAACAATGCGATGCCGTTCTCATTTTTCACACCTCGCAGCGGATCGTCCTTCCCTATTGTGCCCTTTTGGAAACCCCTCAAATAATCGGAACGGAAGGGATCAATAAAGACCTAGACTTCCTTCTCACCAAATCCCTCAAAAAGACCTATCAGCATGAAATTGCCAGACGCTTGAGCATTGTACAAGAAGTGGGAGCCCACGTTACCGATTATTCACTTGAAATGATCGTACGCAAACAGGAAGAAGATGCGGTCAAGCATTTTCTAGGTGGACATGGGGTCCCTGATCACATCCCCCTCGTCGGCTTGCACCCTGGGGCAAAGGACACCTTCAAGCAGTGGCCAGCAGAGTGCTTCATCGAAGTGGGTAAACGCCTCACCCAGCATCTCGGCTGCCAGATTTTAGTCAGCGGAGATCAATCCGAGGCTCTTCTCATCCTTGAAATCGCCTCCAAAATCCCCGGCGCAATTCCGATCGCAGGTGAGCTCCGTCTCTCGACCTTCGGCGCACTGCTTAAAAAGATGGCAGTCTTCATTACCAATGACACTGGCCCGATGCACATGGCCTTTGCCGCAAACACCCCTACGGTGGCGATTTTTGGACCGACCGACCCCAACTTGTGTGGCCCCTTCCATGTGAAGAACGCACGCGTCCTAAGTGCACGCAAAACGTGCACTCCCTGCTTGAAAAAACGCTGCGATGAGCCCTTTTGTTTACTTGAGGTTGGCCCTACCACCGTCTACGAAGCGGCCCTCTCCTCTGCTTACCGTTTAGCTTTTTTGTAAGCTGCGACTTCGTTTTTCAGACTATTTCTTTCTGCTCTAGCTTTGTTCACGTCTCCCGTAACCCGCCTCAAGTCTCTTTCACATTGGCTTTTCTTTGCATTCAACGTGGTTATGTCCTCTAGGAGCGCTGCTTTTTCTTCTTGTTTAGAAAGATTTTCGTTGCGTTTTACGTTCAAATCTTTATGCTTCTCTTGCTTCACTCTGCCGTGGATTGCCAAATAAAAAAGGGCATATAGGCCAAGGCCAAATGAGACAAGAGGAAGCTTGATAAAATATGCATGAGCCATGCCAGCTACTACGAGAGCAACGTTGCAAAACAAAATCGCCGTTTCCCAGTTGATACTGACGCGTCCTAAAAGCGATGGCTTTTCGGGTCCCCCAAACTCTTTCATCTGTGAAAAAACAGGCTGTGAACGGACTGTGGTTACCATATTGTCATTCCTCGGTTTGGTTAAAAACGGGAAAAGTTTAACAAATTTTGACTAAAAAATAAATAGGAGTTTTCGAATGTCTACATCAGAAGCACTGCCCCTACTGAACCACTCTTCTCAAACATTTATTGAAGTTCAAGCAAGCTATAGAAAAGGCTGGACAATAGGCGGTGTAATCAATACTGGAGGAGTACTCTTAGCCTCTGCTACTGCAATTTATGTCGGTGTGACCAATGATTGGAAAAAGGCCGCTTGGCCGCTTGGTATCGCTATAGTTTTTGGAGGTAACGCGGCTCACAATTGGTATGGCCTTTTCCGGACTAGAGTGCATTCCATCAGTTCAACTGAGATGGAGACCACAGAAGGTTTGATTTCTCTTGCAGATTTCCGCGATCAGCAAGCAAATTTCAGCGCTCAGAAAAGCGCATTCATTTCATCTCTCACTGAGATTGCAGAAGCTCTTGAAAAAAAAGAAAACCTATCGGCCAAGAAAGACTATTCTCTTTGGGAACGGATTCAAAGCGCAATCGCTCCACTGATAAAGACTCCTAAGCCTGTCCCTGCTGTAGACCCCCATGCAAGCCTAAACGCAACTTTAAAAGCCGCTCTTACTCACGTTCAAGAAGCTAACAGTCCTTTGGAAAAAGAATTCGAAAAAACTCCAATTGATCCCGAAAAACTCGGCCCGCGCATTCTTCCAGAAATAACCGTTGTAGAGTGTCAGCAATTATGGGACGATCTTGATAATGCATTGCGAATGCATGAAGCTCTTCGACTCGTCAAGCAAATGGGAGCGTCATTCACTGAAATCCAACAATCACTTGTACCCTTACTTAATCGTTTCAACATCAAACCCCGTGATGTCGTTTCACGAAAGGCTCCAGAAAAATTTGAAAGTTCTAGCCTGGATAATCAATGGCATATATTGACTTCTTTCATAACTGCTATTAGTGATGCAGCTCAACCATCTTTATTGCCTCTTATCACTGATAGAGAAATTGAACTCCAAGAAAAACACGCTAAAATAGAGGAACTAGAAGCTGCAGTGGCGAAGCAGAAAAAACAAGCTGAAAAAGATAAGAAAAAATCTCTTGAGCAAAAGACAATGATACTCTCTTTCCAAGGAGTAATTGGCAAGAATACTAAGCAAATAGAAGCGTCACAAAAAGAGCTTGCAGCTGCAAAGGAACAACATGCGAGCGAAAAGGGAGAGCTCCAAGGACTACTCAAGGCAGCACAGACTAATGTGGAACGACTAGAAAAGGAACTTACGCAAGCAAATCAAAAGCATGAAGGAGTTCCTCAAGAACTTGCAGATGCAAAAATTGAGAAAGCTCGTCTTGAAGCTGCATTAGAGGCTCGGGAAAAAGACCATGCAAATGAAATTGAACAGCTCTCTGCTCAGCTTAAATCTGCAAACTCTGAAAAAGGCAGGCTTTCTAGCGAACTTGAGGAAGCGAAAGGAAAGTGGGAGCAATACAAAAATCAAGTTGTTGAAGGGGGGAAAAAATTCGAGCAAAAAGAGTCCCAAATTGAAGCTCTGCAAAGAACGGTTAATCAAAAAGACGAAATATTGAGAAAAGAACAAGTCGAAAGGAAAGACCATGCTAAATGGATAGAAAAAATTAAAAATTCTCTGGATCAAGCCTATCAGGGCTTTAGTGTCGTCTCTCCATCTAAAGACGCCATAAAAACTATACAACTTCCCGAAGCGACACATCCCTTCTTCGATCTTGTGTCTTCGGTGAATACGCTCATTCAAACCCTATCGCAGACACCATCGGGTTATTTCAGTGGTTCTTCAGCACCAACAACTCCTGTAAAAAACGTAAGCTTTGAAATTCAAAGTGAAGAGGAATAAAGAATGCACAACTTGATTTTAAAACTGCAGTCGATTGGCGTGATTAAATTTGGGAATTTTGAGATCAAAAAAGATTTCATCTCCCCTTTTCAAGTCGATTTCTCAGGGATCGTTTCTCATCCCGAGATCGCCAAAGCACTCTGCAATTGCCTTTGGGAAAAGGCACAGAACTTAAACTTTGATTTGCTCTTTGGCGTCCCCACAACCGCGGCGTGCTTGGCAAATTATCTCGCTTGGGAGCACGATCGCCCCCTTGTGTTGAAGCGGCCCAATGCCGCTGAAATGGAAACTAAAATCGAGGGGTCCTTCAAATCGGGACAGAGCTGCTTGGTCATTCAGGATGTTATCCTCTCTGGACAACCCACTCTCGAGGTCATCGATGATCTCGAAGAAGAAGGGATCAAAGTGCGCGATGTGCTCGGATTTTTTGATCTGGAGCTCGGCGGACGGGAAAAAATCAAGACACGCGGCTATGTTCTGCATTGTCTCCTCAGCATTTCTGAGGCCATTCAGATCCTGTATGATGCAGGCAAGCTCGGTGGAGACCACTTCAAATTAGCAACGGATTTTTTAGAAAATGATTAAGGTTGGGTTGATTGTTCTTAATTGGAACGGACTTGCAGACACGGAAAAGTGTTTAGAGTCTCTTCAGCATCTTGAGGGTGTCGAAATTGTCGTTGTCGACAATGGGTCTACCGATGGATCCCAGGAAGCACTTAGGGGAAAATGCACGCTGATTGAGACGGGGCAAAACCTCGGTTTTGCCGGGGGCAATAATGTGGGCATTGAATATGGGCTAAAGCAAGGGTTCGATTTCTTTCTGATTCTCAACAACGACACTGTCGTCGATCCCAATATTGTGCAGGCATTTTTGGAAGGGTTTGAGGCGCACCCGAAAGCAGGCATTTTGGGAGCAAAAATCTATTTGATGGCTGAGCCAAACAGGTTCGACCACTTCGGCGGAATGTGGAACAAAAAAACGCTCGCCTTTGATTATGTCGGTTACCGGGAACTTGATAAGGGCGACTGGGAAGAATCGCAGAGATTGGACTATGTTTGTGGGGCGGCATTGATGGTGAGACGAGAAGTCTTTGAAAAAGTGGGGCTTTTTGATCCCCGCTTTTTTCTGTTTTGGGAAGAAGCGGATTTGTGTTTTCGAGCAAGACGGGCCGGCTTTGAAGTGATGAGTTGCCCCAAGGCAAAAATTTGGCACAAAGTCTCGGCCTCTTTTACAGGAAAAGCGCATGGAGCTTATTTCTACTGGCGCAATCACCTCCTTTGGATTGAACGCAATTTTAAAGGGTCAAAGCGGGTGTATTATTTGGCCCGTTTACTCGGTGGTAAATTATTTTTCTTTTATGCACAAAAGAGCGTGCGCACTTTGCAACTGATTATGCAGCGGGTGACAGGACGTGATACGACGCGCAACCGCGAGAGGATCGTGCGGACCAATGCCGCGGTTTGTGGGATGCACGATTATCTATTTAGACGTTTTAAAGCGGGACGTTCAAAAAATTTCATGAATTGCCATTAATTCTTCTCTCTTGCATTCTTGAGGTAGAGCATGCCGTATTGTGGCCTCTCGAATACATTAGGTACAAGAATGCGATTGAAGTTTCTAATTTTTCTCTCCCTCCTTTTTTTGAGCGCTTGTGAAAAACAAATGGTCATCGTTAATGATATCCCGGAGAGAGAAGCCAACGAAATTGTGGTCTTTTTAGCAAGCAAAGGTGTTGCTGCTGTCAAAGTGCAATCTGCTACCACAGGTGGTCCCGTCGCTGCAGGCACTGATCAGGTAAAGTGGAGCATCAGTGTCGATCCCAAGCAGGAACTCGAAGCTCTTGCCATCCTCAATCGGAATGGCCTCCCCCGCAAAAAGTCCCAAAATTTACTTGAGATCTTTGCCAAGACGGGGCTCATTTCTTCTGAGCGTGAGGAAAACATCCGTTTTCAGGCAGGTCTCGCCGCGCAAATCGCCGGCACAATCCGCAAAATCGATGGGGTGATCGATGCCGATGTAGAGCTGTCGATCCCTCCGCAAGAGACGATTGCCATGCCGGGAACAGAAACCGAGCGTAAACACATCACCGCCGCTGTTTTTGTGAAGCACCAAGGGATTCTCGATGACCCCAATAGCCACTTGGTAACCAAAATCAAACGTCTGGTTTCCGGAAGTATTTCCGGACTCGACATCAATGATGTGACAGTGATTTCAGACCGCTCGCGATTTACCGATATTATCCTTAAAGGGATGCCCGAAGACATCACGCCAAAAGCAAAAGAATACGTCAGCATTTGGTCGATTGTAATGAGCAAAGCGTCTGCGGGGCGTTTCCGCTTCCTATTTTTCATGCTGATCTTTGGAATGATCTTCTTCGCCGTCCTCTTGGGTTGGATGTTCTGGAAGTTTTATCCTGTCTTGCGCAAACGGGGATTTAAAAAACTCCTCAGCCCAATCCCTTTCCGCAATCAAGTCCCTGAAAAAGAGGAAGAAGAGCCGCCGCCTGAATCATGAAAACGTCCGCTTTAATCGTTTGCAAAGGATTTATCGATCGCTGCCAGCCCCCAATGCAAAGTGGGCTTAGTCAGCTGCTATCGTCTGAAGATCAAGCCAAGCTACAGCAAGTTCCTCCTCTTGTGACACTGGAGCCCGAACTGCTGAAATGGGATCTCTTGGATCATATCCACTTTTCTTGGCTCGCTCCCTATTTACGCACCCTTGCCGAGAGCGAAATCCGCCTCTTTTTGTCTACGCTTGCAAAAGAACAAAGCCAAGGTCTTCAAAAAATATTGGGATTTGAAAACCACTTCCCTCACTTGACAAAGACCTCAAAGAGCGCATTGCGCAAGGTCCTCTATGCGCAGGTGACCCAAAATCAAGACCTCGTTCCCATCGCATTTTTGCCAGATCACCCGATGAATCGACTCCTGCAGTTGTCCCCTACGGTTTTGAGAAAACTCATCCGCTTTTTGGGTCTACACGATTTGTCCTTTGAAATGCGTCAAATCATCTCGACCAAAGAGCTGAAAACGATTTTCAATGCCCTGCCCAAACACGAGGGCGGGTTCTTGGGCACGTTGATGCTTCACCAAGAGCCTCTTGTTTTCAAGAGACTCTTCCTGCAGAAATGGGATGGCTCCAAAGAGAACCTCCTCAAATTGCTTGACGAACGAGGACTTCACCGCCTTGCCCATGTTCTCTACAGAGCCAGCGAGAGCTTACTTTGGTATGTCACCCACCGTCTGGAAATGCATCAAGGAAACATCCTTCTCAAATACAAAGAAAAACCGGCCCACGCACGTGCAGAAGATATCTTGACTGGCCAGGTGAAAAAAATCCTAGAATTCCTCAAAAAAGGAGAAGCCCCGTGAAATGGTTTTCTCTCTTATATCAAGGCGATGTTCACCCTTCCTCCGATGAAAAGGTCATCCCAGCAAAAGATTATAGCCAGCTTCTCGAGGCAATTGGAATTTTAGAAAAAGCCAAAGAAGATGCGGAAAAACTCTTAGAAAATACTGAAAAAGAATGCGAAGATTTGCGCAAAGAGGCAAAAGAAAAGGGCTTTGAAGAGGGTCTTGAGAAATTCAACGAGCAAATTTTTGAATCGGATCAAAAGCTCAAGGCCATTCGCCACAACATGCAGCAGATGGTATTGCCGATTGCCCTAAAGGCAGCAAAGCGGATCGTAGGCAAAGAGCTCGACACCTTCCCCGAGACGATCGTCGATATCGTCATGCAGGCCTTAGCCCCCATTTCCGAAAGTCACCAAGTCATCATCTATGTCAATAAAGAGGATAAAAAGCATTTGGATGCTCAAAGACCCAAATTGAAAGAAATCCTGCAACAAACAGAAGTTTTAGCAATTCAAGAAAAAGCCGACGTTGCTCCCGGAGGATGTATTATCCAAACCGAAGGGGGCATGATCAATGCCACAATCGAAAATCAGTGGAAAGCCCTAGAACGGGCCTTTGAAAAATACAAGCAAAGCACGTAATATACCTTTAATGAAAAAAGCCTTCCTCATCGCCCTTGTTTTAGCGCTCATTGGCACGACCGTTACCTTGATGGCTCAAGACACCGCAGCCGACGCCCTTCAACTGCTGCAAAACCAGGCAGGTGGAGAGCAAGCCACGCCCAAACTACTCACCCAGCTTGCAGTTCTCGCTGGCATTGCCGTTTTGCCCTTTGCAGTGATGCTTCTCACCTCTTATGTCAAAGTGGTGATCGTCCTCTCTCTCTTGCGCAATGCCCTTGGCGTCCAGCAATCTCCTCCCAACCAAGTGCTCAATGGAATTGCCCTTCTCGTCACTGTTTATGTGATGTTTCCCACCGGCCTTGCCATGTACAACGCCGCTGGAGACTACATCAGAGAAAATCAGCCCGAAGTCCTCTTTTCTGGCCCTACTGCTGGCTATTTGATCAACGTCGCCGAC
>JAAKFB010000034.1 GCA_011065235.1 Chlamydiota bacterium
TTAAGCAGCGCCATCTCCCGGCTGGACCGTCCCGCTTCAAGCACGATCATTGTCACAGTGCCTTTCTCCCGGTCCCAGTCTGCAACTGTGTAAGGAGTCCTTTCCGACTTTTCGTTGACTATTGCGATTACGAACTGCCCGGGCAGGCACTTCGCGGCCACAACGGGGGCCTGCACGGTAATCATGTGTGTGTTGGGGACCAGTTCTACTTTCTCGATTATCTCAAAAAGCTGTTTTTCCTCTTCCTCAGCATCTTTCTCCGCGGGGGGTTGTTTTTCAGGCAATATCGATTTCAAGTGGGCTTCCATTTCTCCTGAATAATTTTTTTTGACTAAAAAGACTCCTTTCTTTTAGAATATGTGGCTGTATTCAATCCCAATTGTGGAGATTCAAAAAACAGGAGTATTCCATGGAATCATTGAATAAGCACCTCATAGGCAAAAGTACAATAAGTATTGTCCAATTTGATATGAACGTTGAACTCTCTAAGCATGCTTGGAGGCCTGGCATGGGTCATCATTCAGCAAAGCTAGCTCTTAAGGGGAAATCAATGTATACCTATCTTCTGCGAAAGGGGGCGATAAGAAATAAGTTCGAGATTTCTTTTGTGGATCGTGATGGGCTAATACAACAAGATGTATTTACTCTGATTGATTCAAAATATGGAATTTGGAGAAATGGTCATACTTCTCATCTAGGAAAATTACACAAAGTTATTCGAGATATGATGGACTGCGCCATGCACGAAGGGCAGCCATTAGAATAAGAACTTCGATGTAACGACACACAAAAAAAGGCCACAGTTTTCTGTGGCCTTTTTTATAGTTGGCATCGTGGCGGATTTTAGGGCTCGTAGGAAAATAACTAGGCATTTCTCGAGGGAAAAAGCCATTCATCTCCCAGCCATTCCCGCTGAAGCTCCCTATGAGGGCAGTGAAAAATCAGTGAAAATCTCATTGAGCAATGGGGCAAAGCAATTCAAGGAAAAACAGGTGCAAATTTTACGAATACATGCTTTTGGCTCCCCTATGAAAAAATGTTCAGCGGGAACTGCTGTTCATCTCCCGACGATTTTTCCTTGCAGAGATTGACAGGAATATCTGCTGCGGAAAAATCCTCAAGATCTGAATCGTTTTCTTGCTCGACAAGTATCCAAGTTATTTTCTTACGAGTTGTTAGCTCGTGTGAGCTAAGAATTCGCAGATGAGAGGGACATTCACAGGCAGAGCAAAGGGGATTTGATCCAGCTCGGGAAGTACTTCCATCTGGCCTGAAAATTTCGCAGGCTCTTGAGTGAGATATTCGGGAATTTCGCGACTGTTTTCAATAGATTGCTTAACGACAATCATATTTTGAGATTTAGGCTTGAGTGCAACGATCATGCCTGGTTTGACTTGGAAAGAGCGGATATCGACCTTTTTCCCATTAACGAGGATATGCCCATGAGAGACAAGCTGCTGAGCAGAGAAAATCGTAGGGGCGAGTTTAAGGCGGTAGACTACAACATCAAGGCGACACTCAAGAAAGCGGATGAAGGCCAGGGGAGTTGACTCCTTTAATCCGGCTGCTTTTTTAAAATAACGGATCGTCTGTTTGCGGGTGATCATGCCGAAAGAGGCTCGAAGCTTTTGTTGTTCGTCTAGCTGAAGACCATAGTCTGATTTCTTTTTCCGTTTAGCTCCGTGCATCCCAGGGGAGTTGGGTTTATGTAGAAGGGGATTGCGAGCGCGTGAAAAAATGTTAACTCCGAAGCGACGGGCAATGCGGTTTTTGGGGCCAGTATAGCGTACCATTCAAAAAACTCCTCGAATAGGGTTCTAAAGCAATTAATCATAGTCAAAAACCGATTTTCCAACAAGAAGAAAGGCTTGATTCCTTAATGTTTGAGCACGTATCATTTTCGCATGGAGTACCTAGTTCTAGCATTTTATGGATATGTCGAGATTGAAGACCCACAGCGAGAAGTCAAAAAACATCAACTTTTTTTGAAAAATCTCGATGTCCGAGCCCGCATCTATATTGCTTTTAATGGGATCAACGGCCAAATGAGCCTGAAAAAAGAAGATGCCAACACCTATATGGAGTGGCTGAAGGATGATCCTCGATTCTCTTCGATTATGTTTAAAATAGATCCTTACGGTGAGCATATTTATCCCCGCGTGGCAGTAAAATGTCGTGAGCAGCTCGTAGCCCTCGATAAGAAGCCCGATCTGAGCCATAGGGGCAAGCATGTAAGTCCAGAAGAATGGAAAAAGATGCTTGAGGAGCGAGATGAAAATACCCTCCTAATCGACGTTCGCAATAGCTATGAGTCAGAAATCGGCCACTTTGAAGGGGCGGAATGTCCTGACTTGAAAACCTTTCGAGAATTCCCCAGATACGCCGAGGAACTGAAGCGAAAAAAAGACCCAAAGAAGACCAAGGTGATGATGTATTGCACAGGCGGCATCCGATGTGAGACCTACTCAGCTCTTCTCAAGGAAAAAGGCTTTAAAGACATTTATCAACTTCTTGGGGGAGTCATCCACTATGGGCATGAGATGGGAAATCAGCACTGGAGGGGAAAGCTGTTTGTCTTTGATGATCGCCTCAGCGTGCCCATCAGCGACAAAAAACATGAGGTGATCAGCCATTGCCATCATTGTAGCGCCCCTTGCGATGTCTACTACAACTGTGCCGATATGGACTGCAATGCTCTCTTTTTGTCCTGCCCAGAGTGTGCAGAAAGACTTCAGGGCTGTTGCTCGGAAAAGTGCATTCATGCAAAAAGACGGCGTCCGTTTGAAAAACAAGAGAACCCCAAACCCTTTCGAAAGTGGTATTCCTATTCCGATACCAAGGAGATGAACGATGTCGACTGCTGCTCCTGCGACCAATGAAATAAAGTCGAACCCCTTCCAAAAATACCTCTTTCCTGCTGAATCTAAATGGGCCTGCGGTGCGATGCGAAAAGCGGGGGAGTTTGGAAGCTGCGACAATCGGCTCTATGCGCATGTTTGCTCCGTGGCTCTAATCGTGAGTGCTGTTGCCCTGTCGGCTATCAATGCAGCGCTTTACTTGATCCAAACCCCATTTAAATGCCTCCTCAACATCGCCCGATTCAATCCGATCAATCTTGTCAAAGACCTCGTGATCGATATCGTATGCGTCATCCAGAGCATCGTTTTTGTCTATCTAGGGGTCCCTTTGGTCATCGCGGGTTTTATCTTTCCATGGGCGGTTTTTTCCTTCTTTGCCCCAGAATATTACGATACCTTAGAATCGAGTCATGAGCGACTCAGAATAGAAAATGAAAAACTGAAAATAGAGATGAAAGCAAAGGAAGAGAAGCTCGACGTTCAGGCTGTCGTGATTCGCGATCTTCAAGGCCAATTAGATGCTGGCCAAACAAGAAGATGGTTTTAAACCTCTTCCTCTCGGTCCTGTTCAAGGAGCTCGATAGCGGCAAATTTTAAGGTGATGAGTCCCTCTTCAAATCCCACTTCTTTGAGTAGCTGATCGAGAAAGCTCAGCTCAGCTGTCAGTTGATCATTGATCGATTCGAGTTTGGAAATGCGCCGAGTTAGTTCTTCTTCTTTTGATTGGTCCATCTTAACTCTCCTTGTTGTCTATATATATGCAAAAAACATGCCAAATCCCGAGTAAACCAATTGCAATAAATCTCAAATCTCTTAGAATGAGAATTATGAAAACTGCAAAAATATTTTTAACACTTGCCCTCATCGCCTGTAGCTGTCAAAAACAGGAAGAACAGGTTGTGGATCTAGATCAAATGGTGCTGCTTGAAGAAGAAGCGGCTGAAAAGGTGCTAGCAGGTGAGCCCCTTGAATCTCCGCAAGAGATTTTACTTAAAGAGCCTACGGCGTTTGAATAGCCATTCTTTCGAATTCTAAAAGTCGTTGTTTCATCTCAAGACCATAAGCAAAGCCCCCTAGAGAGCCTCCCGTATTGATCACTCGATGACAGGGGAGAATTAGGGGGAAAGGATTGACTCGGCAAGCATTGCCTACTGCTCGCGAAGCTTTTGCATTCCCCACATTAGCAGCAACATCGAGATAGCTTTGCGTCTTGCCAAAGGGAATATTTTGCAGGGCGCAAAGAACCCTCCATGTAAAAGGTTTCAAAGTCGGAGATAATGGGAGGGGAAATACAGGATGTTCTCCTTGTAAATATGCCTGAAACCACTCAATGACAGCAGCTTCTCTTTCATGACTGCCCAAGAAGAAAAGCTCAAAAGACGAGCCCAATTTCAAAGTGATTTTTTCTAAGTTGTTGAGGTTAAAATGAAGAAAAACGTGAAGGGGGCAGGGAGAACCTCCCCCCAAAAAATTAACGTGTCGCGGATTCACGGAAGCTAGCCGAGGCGTGTGTGATCATCTGATCCATGTGATCTAGCTCATCGAAACGCTTTTTGCTGACCAGTTTGCCATTGTAGTACCACTCTGTTTTAGCAATATTGTCTCCTACGTAGAACTTTGTCGGGCCATGGCGTCTGTCAAAAATCCAATGGATCTCCTGTTCCACCTGATCGCCATCGATAAAGTGCGTTTCAATCCCATTGCGTGCTCCATTAACGAAAAAGACTTCGACCTGCTTCTTGCCGTTATTGAAATAAGTGGATTTTCCATGGAGCTGATCTTCAACCCATTCTTCCATTGCAAGAGGATTGCCATTTTCCGAATACACAAATCTTTCGCCTTGTTTCTTATTCATTGCGAAGTGAATGGTGCTTTCTGAATTGCCGTTGGGGTAGAAAGAATCCCGCTTGGTCAAATATCCCGCATCAAAATAATCCTTCGAGAGAAGGACGCCGTGATGATCTCTTCGAATGCGCATTCCAATTCCCCGCTCTACCGTGGATTCCACTTCATTATTTAAAGTGAAATACTGAGCATCTAGCAATTCATCGCCTGCATAATCCTCTGTACTCATGGGAGACCCATCTCCATACCATTTTGTCACGCAAAAGCGGTGAGGGGAGAGCTGTGCCTTTTCTTGGATAGGCATGCCGAGACTGTCATAGGAAATTTCCTTTTTCAGATCTCCAAAACTGTAGAGATAGTAGTTCTGTACCGTCTGACTGTGGGGATGCGTATGTGTGCATGGGCCATGAAGGAGGCCATTTTCATAAGTTGCCGTAACGGTCACTCCATTGCGCATCGATGTGATCACCTGTCCGGGATAATTGTTGACATCCCACTCAGATTGAGAGACAGCGTAACCATATTTGTGAATATAACGCTTGGAAATAACCTGATTATTTTGACCATCTCCACATCCAGCTAGAATTAAACCTACAGCTAATGGAAGAGAAAACAAAAACTTTTTCATCATTGACCTCATATTTTTCCCCTAGAGTACACTATTCGACAACTTTTCCGCTATATGTTGCGTCAATCTTTTGTGCTCTTTTTCAACTTCGTCATATTCGACTGTTTTTTCTCTATCGCGATATTGAAAACGAAACGTTGCGTTTTTCCTATCTTTCCCGATCTTCTCACTTTTGTAAAGATCTAAAAGAAAAACCTTTTCTAAAAGAGGAGAAGAGAACTTACCAATTGCATCTAAAATCGATCCGATAGAAGTTTTTTCTTCCAGAGTGAGTGTCCAATCACGCCGCGATCCGGGGAAGAGAGAAAATGCTTTCACTAGATGATGCTTGGGTTTTAAATCCATCAAATCATGCAAATTGATCTCTGCATAAAACACCCGCTGCCCAATGCCGAGCGCGCGCAAATGTTGAGGATGGACCTCACCGAGAACCCCCACATTCACATCTCCAATCGATACCCTAGCCTGACGTCCGGGGTGAAAATTTTGTAGATGGGAGGAAGCAAAATCCATCTCTTCAAGACCAACTGAAACCAATATATTTTCAACGGCGCCCTTCAGATCAAAAAAATCGACATCCTCAGGTTTGTTTTCAAAATGATACGGGGCATTTTTGCCCGTCATCATGATTCCTAGGGCAGGTTCTCCTAAAAAATTTTCTCCATCTTTGAAATGGATGTGTCCCACTTCAAATCCGGCGATAGAGAAATTTTGCCGGTCGAGATTGAACTTAATCACCTCCAAAAGTCCGGGAAGCAGGGAAGAGCGTAAGACAGATTGATCAACCGATGCGGGATGCAACACAGAAATTTGTTCAACCCTTTTTTCCGCAGTCAATTCTGCAAGCTTGGGGCTGATCAAATCACACGTCAAACACTCCTGCAATCCCAGTCCAATCAATTTTGCACGTACTTCTTCTTCAAACAAGAACAGGGGAGAGTGTGTAATCAGCGAAGAAGCATGCCTCGGTATATTCCGAGGGATATTGTTGAAGCCATACATCCGCCCCACTTCTTCAATTAAATCGATCTCCGCGCATAGATCATTGCGATAGGAGGGGACTTGCACTTCAATCTTAGCCTCATCAACGATCCCAATTTCGAGCCGCTCTAGCAGCTGACACATCTCTCCTGCACTCAGGTCTATGCCCAACAGTTGATTTGCTTTTTCAGGACGCATCAGCAGCGTACGTGGCTGATATTCTTTAACCACACACCGAGCCGTTCCCTTGCAAATCTCTCCCTCTGCAATATCTGCCAATATCTGCGCAGCCATATCCAAAGCTGGCTGAACCCCCAAAGGGTCAATTCCCCGCTCGAAGCGCAAAGAACTATCGGTCCGCAAGTTGAGCAATTTACTCGTTTTCCGTACAGCTTGAGGTGTAAATTGAGCCGCTTCAATCAGCACATCTCGAGTTTCATCCTTTATAGCCGACTCGAGCTCCCCCATAACGCCGGCAAACGCGACCGGGCGTTTTCCAGCATAGACCATCAAAACGCCCTCGGGAACTTGGCGCTCCATTTCATCGAGCGAGACCATGCTGCCGCCGGTTGCCGCCTTCACAACAACCTTCTCACCTATTTCGTCAAAATCAAACAAATGAAGCGGCTGTCCACATTCGAGCATCACCAGATTGCCCACATCGACCACATTGTTGACACTGCCGAGGCCCGCCCCTTCGAGCTTCTTTTGTAGCCAACTGGGCGATGGTCCTACATGCACGCCCTTGACGAGACGGCACAAATACTGCTCACACTGATCCCTTGCCTCAATTTCGACAGAAACCGGGTTCTTTGTCCCACTTTCCTCAAAAACAATTTCCTTACGCTTCAAGGGGATCTGTAAGACCGCAGAAAGCTCACGTGCAATGCCAATGACACTCATGCAATGGCCGAGGTTGGGAGTGAGCCCAATTTCGAAAATATCCCCATCGATCCCGTCCACTTCAAGACCCGCTAAAGTCATGGCATCGGCGACTTTTTCAGGAGACAAATCGAGCTCCAAATATTCTTTTAACCAAGAAAAAGAGACTTTCATATTCACAAATTTACATTTAAGCTATATGATTATATCAGATTCACCAGACAAAAGCAAATGGCAAGAAGATCCTATCAAGATCCCTGGGTAAAAAAAGCCAAATGGCTGACACAAGGCCTTATCATCAGTGGCACCCTCAATATTGGGCTTTTATCCACGTTCATTTACTTTGCGATGAGTGATAGCAAAAAACCCCTTGCCCTCCAATCTGAAAAAGCGCCGACAGACATCCGCGAAAAGCTCAATCTTCAAGAGCTCCTCACCAAATACAGCACCCTATCCTTCCAAGATCTACTCCTGCGCCTCGGCAATAATGGCCACGTAGAATCGGGCTATACCCGCCGCGACCTCGCCCTTTCGTGTCTCGTAGCTTTTTACCATTTTAACCTCGAGCGCGCTCTTGGCGGTATCGTCTTACAAAAGCGAGACATCACCTTCACGCGCACCCAAGAGCCTTGCACGCTCACCATTTTCCCCGGTCTTGCTGACTATCAATTTCAAGCCATCGTGCACTATGCCAAAACCGAAAAGTGGCCCCTCACGTCCCAAGGACTATTTTTTGAGATCCAATCGACCAAGCCACCTTACGATCCTACCCTACTGGAAGCCTTTTATCTCACGCCCGAATTTCATTTCATCAACCTGCTCTTCACCAAAACGGGGATCAACCTAAAAAAAGAACACATCGTAGCCCTCCTCTCTCAGGGCGACTGGTCCTCACTAAGCGAGACCAGCAACCATCTCCGTATGAATCCCGAATTCACTCCTGAAGAAAGACGCCGCTTTCTTCTAGAGCTCACCCAAAACCAATCGAAGCTCGCTGCAAAAGTCCTGCTAGAGACAGATCAAGAATACTGCCTCAAGCACCTCGACAACAATCAAGTTCTCTATCTCTGCAATCTGCTTACAGACAGAACCAATCCCGCCTTCCTCAAAGAACTACTTCTCAATCCGCGCAGTGATGAAATCTGGAAAAGAGCGGCCGAGCTCCTTTACGAGCAAGCCGCTGAAAACCCGCCCACCGAACTCAACCTCGAGCAAGCCAAACGGCGCTTCATCGAGCTCAAAAGTTCCACGACAAAGCCCCGCGTCCTGGCTAAAAATACTTACACAGTTGTGACAGGAGATAGCCTTTGGAAAATCGCTCGTGCGCATAATACCAGCGTCCAAGCCTTGCGAGATACGAACCATCTCAAGACCGACAGTCTAAAAGTTGGCCAAACGCTTACGATTCCTTAGGGCACTTGATCCACGCCGCCCTTGTTCCAAGGGCCACATTTGCAGATGCGACATATGCCCAGGCGCAAACCCTTCCACACTCCATGTTTTTGAAGTGCTTCCACGCAATACTGTGAGCAACTGGGATGAAAACGACAACGATTTCCCAAAAGAGGACTAATCATCCATTGGTAAAGCCGAATAAGACCAACTATTATACCTCGCCCCATCAGCTTTTGCGAATTTGGACTGGCTGCGACTTTGCCAAATCGTCCCTCCTCGTCACCCTTCCCTATTTGGGAATGGTGCTCCTCGTTCGTATCAATTTGGCTTTGTCTCGCCAAGTCTAAATTCACAAAATCTTCCTGCGCGTGGTATATCTCTCAAAGATCCATCGAAAGATGAAGACAGTTGATCTTCATTCCCAAGTTCAAATAAAGACGATGAGCATCTTCCAACTCGATACCAGTGTCCAGGTGGATGCCATTACATGTTTCTTTCTTGGCTTCACCCTTGAGCCATTTCAAAAGATGCGTCCCAAAGCCGATACCTCTAGCTTCAGGTTGAGTGATCAAGTCATCGACATAAAGAACGCGACCCCAAGCAAGGAAGTGGGCGATACGAAATCCTGCGACAGATCTCACACCTTGATCATCCTCGATAAAAATCAACCGATAGCCCTCGTCCTGTTGGCGGCGAACCCTTCCAACAAAGTCTTCTTTTTCCAAAGAGGGCCTCAGAAGCTTTAATAGATCGAAACATTTTAGAATTTGCTCATCAGACAGAGCAGTTTCCACTTGATAGACCGTAGTATTCATCGATCACTCCTACATTGTGGGCAATAAATCAGATCATCAGGCAGCTGATAACCGCAGCTGATGCACATCATGAAAGACTTGACATAGCAGCCATATTGATCGGAATAGAGTCTCGGGAGCAATAACATCGAAGCATCATCACTGAGGAGCATTAAACCGTCGTCACTAGGGACAATCCGATCTGATTTCAGATAGATCTTATGTCCTTCGACACATTTGACAGCGCTCATACTACACTTCATGATTTCGAAGATAATGCCCTGACCCAATAAACCTTCGTTGATAAACGTATGGTCCCACTGTTTAACACCAGCGAGATCTGCCTGAAGGCCACTTAAAACTAAAATAAAACAAATAATCCAGCGCATATTCTCAAAATCGTATCCTTGCCGCCCCATTTTTTTCCACAAAAAATTCATTGCACAAGCCGCATCAGAAAAATATACTCTGCAAGACTTTCCAAACGAATAGCTTACGGGGACCGACAAATGCCAATGGAATTCGACCGACTAATAGACAAAAGTCCAAGACAAAACTGCAATTATACAATTTTATGTGGAGCAATCCCCTTATTTTTGGGGATAATCAGCTATGTCTTTTCTCCTCCCAGTTACCATTGTGAGTCAGACAATCGGGTAGAAAAAATCGCAGGCCTAGCCCTTGCGCTGTGCGGGATAGTTGGAGCGACCATCGGTTGTTATTTTATGGCACCGAGGGTCAAGAGCCTCTTCAGATCAGATGCCCCCAATCTAGACAAATGCCAAGCATATTTCACAACAGCGCTATTTGTAACAGGCTTTGTAGTCAATCTGCTTGGAATCATCTCAACCGCCCGCTGCCTGTAAAATTTTATATTTGGCAAATATTGTTTCAGAGTTTTAAAGTGTTTTTTCAAATCGAAAAATAGGAACCGATTATGAAAAACTTTTTTATTCTACTCTCTCTTATCACTATTCGTCTTTTTTCTAATGATTCCACGGCAGAAGAGCTGGCATCTTTACATGGCGATTCTTCTGCTTTGGTTTACGATTGTGTCAATGCCGTCACAGGAGATTTTGTTTTTCATCAACAAGATTGCATAGTCAAAGGTGCAGAACCGATTTATTTACCTAGACAATACATTAGTCGAGAAGTCAAAAATTTTTCTCTTCGATCTCAAATTGTAAACCATTCCTTGGCCAAAATTGAATTTAACGGGGGAATAAAAGCATACATTCCAGAGCCGACAGGCATTGTCCTCATGTACAATGCAGAAGAAGGGAGCACTAAAATTGATCGACATGGACGTAGCTATACAGTACCACTAAATTTTCATGCCGAACCTTCACAATTGCGTAGGGGACTTGTTCATCAGAGCGATAGCATGTACCACCCTGTGACAAACAAAGCAGTTTATGATGAACAAACCCTTAAAGTTTTACATACAGATGGAAGCTATAGAGTATATTTTTTCATCGATAGAAAACGCTACGCCAAAGATCCTTTAAATGTTTTTCATGGGGAAAGTGTTTTACTTCGTTTAGATCATGAACGTCTTGCTAACGGTAGGTTTATTAAATATCACTGGAAAGAGGGCAACAAAATGGCCATGCTCGAAAGTATCGAAACCCTTTCTCCACAAAATACTTTACTGGCAAAAGTCGAGGTTGATGTCAAAGACGAGGCCTTATTTACAGTTAATACTTCCAATTCGCAGCAATTAGAATACACATACAAGTACATTGAATCTCATGCATTTCTTGCGTCGATTAAAACCCCTGAATATCCTGAAGAAACCATTGAATACAACAAACAATGGCGGTTAAGAGAAAGAGCCTTTCCCGATGGTAGAAGACTCAAAATCAAATATTACGATGATGGCAAAGTCAAGCATCTGATAGGTCCTGATCAGATCCTTTGTACGTTTGAGTATTCCCATGGACATACGACAGTAAAAGATTATGATGGAAATCGAACACACTACCACTTTGATGCATACACCCTGCGCCTAGAGAAAATCGAATTTTACGATAAAAATAATAAGCTCATTCGAGTCGAGCAGTTTGCTTGGGATAATAATGGAAATCTTCTACATAAAACTGTTGGTTTAGACCAACACGAGAACCAGTTATTTTTCAAATATGACGATCTATGTAGAGTTGTGACCAAGTCACGAATTGGGCCAATCACAGATGGCAAAAAAGACGAAGTTTACACAATCTACTATACTTATAACGATCAGAATCAGCTTGTTGAAGAAGCAGAAGACAATAGATTAAAAACTACCTATGCCTATTTGTCCGGAACCAACCTTCCTATATCAAAAATCACCAAAAAAGACGGTTGCATCTTAAATCGTACCACATACGCTTACAACGAGGATCACGTACTTGTCTGTGAAACCATAGATGATGGGCCTGATTTCACGATGTGCCACATTAAGCGCATCACCCCCAGAGCTCAAAAGCCCTTCAACGGACTCCCTGAAATCATTGCAGAATACTATCAAGATGGAAACCTAGAAATTCTCCTCAGAAAGACCGAATTGACCTATGACAAATGGGGAAACGTCACAACCAAAACTGTCTATGATAATGAGAATAAATTTCGCTACAAGGGAGAAGTCATTTATAATGCCCAAGGTCAAATTAGGAAAGAAATTGATCCTGAAGGCTATGTGACGACTTATGCGTATGATAAAAATGGTAATAAAACCCTAGAAGTTTCCCCCTTAGGTCTCAAAACAGCCTATACGTATGACAAGCTAAATCATTGCACAAGTAAGCGCGAAGAAAAGGTAGTGTAACATGAAGTCTGTAAATTCAATTTTCTGAGGAAAAGTCGGAAGTTGAAAAAAAAGGTTTGAGATCAGATTCTCTTAAGTTTACGACAACTTAAAAAGGAGAATTTATGACCTCA
>JAAKFB010000035.1 GCA_011065235.1 Chlamydiota bacterium
TTCTGAAGGGAAGAGAGGGATTATACTGATGCTGGCATACCACGCTGGAAAGGCGACCCGATAAAATCGTTGCGAGATTTGCTCCAAGAGCAAGAATGGCGTAATAACGCTTTCCATTGCGGAAAGAGGTGACTTCGTTGGCGAAACCCCAGAAGAGGACCGTCATGATCATGGTGCTCCACATCTCGGACATGATGTAAAACGTGGTGTAGGTCCAATTGCGGAAAATCGCGATGAGCCCGTTAAAGCCTTTGGGAAGGATCTCTTGCCATTGATCGGCCAGAGCATGGGGGTGCAGGGTATCGCGAAAAGGAAACAGAACGGTAGCGAAGATGACAAAAAAGACCAGAAAAATGCTCATTAAAACATAGTAGACCCGTTCGCGCGAAAGTCGATTCGAGAGACGGGTAAAAATAAACGTAAAAAAGAGGGCGGCGGGCAAGATGGCCCAAACTTTCAGGAAGGGGAGCGCTTCGGCCCCAGATGAGGGGGCTGTGACGATGAGGGCGTCTTTGGTTGCGCGGAGGATATTGTAGTTGAAACAAATCAGGAAAAAGATCAGGAACATTGGCACGAACTTTTTGTGCTCGTTGGCGTAAATAGGCCAGAACAGAGACCGAATCTTACCAAATCCTGTGGGTGCCGACATATGCATCCTGTTAAAACCCAAATTGCTATCCATTAACGCCTAGAGAAAAAGCGCTAGCAACTCGGGTTGTTAAAGCCCAAATATACCCGAAGATGGATTAACTTTAAACATAATAATAATTTGAAAAATCGGGTACGCACGCGGGCACGGGCATGGGCACGAAGCTCTAATTTAGAGCGTCGATTCCAGGGAGGTGACCATATTCAATATATTCTAAAGAAGCGCCTCCTCCAGTCGAAATGTGTGTAAATTTTTCACCAATACCGAGTTGATTGATCGCCGCTACCGAATCACCACCGCCCACGATGGTTATCGCGTTTAGAGAAGCGAGAGTTTCGGCCATAGAGCGTGTTCCTTTGGAAAAATTGGGCATTTCAAATACCCCTAGCGGCCCATTCCAAAAAACCATTTGCGCATTTTGCAAAGTATTATGCCATTTTTGACGGGTGACGGGGCCACAGTCCATTCCCTGCCATCCATCGGGGATCCCTTTTGCAGATTCGACGACTTTTTGCTCGGCAGTGTTGGAAAAATCTTTTGCAATGACGATATCGGAGGGCAGAAATACAGGAATTTTTTTCTCCTCAGCATTCTTCAAAAATTCCTTTGCTTGAGGAATTAAGGCCTCTTCACAGAGAGAGTCACCGATGTTGATCCCTTGCGCTTTAAAAAATGTATAGGCCATCCCCCCTCCGATGAAAAGAGCGTCGACTTTTCCAAGGAGAGAGTGCAAAACACCCAATTTAGAGGAGACTTTTGCCCCTCCGATCATTGCATAGAAGGGGTGCTTGGGGGCAGCAAAGTGTTTTCCAAGGAAGTCGATCTCTTTTTGAAGCAAAAATCCAGCGGCAGCTTTTCCAGGAAAATACTTTGCAATCACCGATGTTGAACTATGGGCCCGGTGGGCAGTTCCGAAAGCGTCATTGACGTAGAAGTCGGCGAGGGTACTTAAATTTTTTGCAAAGTCTGGATCACTTTCGGGTTTTTCCTCTCCTGGGCAGAACCGGAGGTTTTCCAAGAGGAGAATTTCACCGGGCATTAGCGCGTTTGCCATTTTTTCTACATTTTTTCCGCTACAATCGGAAGCAAATTGGACTTCTTGACCTATTAGTTCGGAGAGTCTTTCTGCGCAGGGTTTCAATGTGTATTGGGGATCTTTTTTTCCTTTGGGACGCCCGAAATGACTCATCAAAATGACACTGGCCCCTTGATCGAGAATGTAACGGATCGTGGGCACGGCAGCAAGGATGCGGGTATCATCGGTAATGTTTCTTTCTTGATCCAAAGGGACATTGAAATCCACGCGGACGAGAACTTTTTTCCCTTTTATCGGGAGATCTTCAAGTTTCATAGGTCTGCAAAGGGGTTGGAGGCTTGATGGAACTTTTGCCCTTTTTTTCTCATTTTTAATTCAGAGCGGATCGAATAGAGCAAGTCTTGATCGAAGTCTTTGTGTGCCGCCCAATGCAAGTATTCAATGGGGATGTCGGAAAAGCGGCGTCCTTTATGTTTTCCAAGGGGCATGGCCTTGAGGAGAATGGGTTTTTCGAGTCGCTTTTGCAATTCCTTTGTCGTTTTGAACTTTTGAGAAAGATATTTGAACACTTCGATATTGACAATGACATCGCTCATGGCGCGATGGGCTCCTTCTTCAGCTATATTAAAGTGTTGGCGCAAACGCTCGAGTGAGTTGACGGGACTTTCTCCGTACAGTCTTGCCATGCGCAGGGTGTCGAGAAAGGCGTTTTCGTGGATATTGCAGGGGATGCACGCTCTTTTGCATTCCTGGAGGATGAATGCAATGTCCATTTGAATGCCGTGGCCGACAATGATGTGATTGCCGATCATTTTGAGAACTTTGGGCAGAATGGACGACGCTTCGGGCTTGCCGCTGACCATATCATCGGAGATATGGTGGATGAGGATGGTTTCTTGTGGGATCGGGCATTTGGGATCGATGAGAGTCTCATAAGTATCGAGGATTTTTTCAAATGTGAATGTAACAACAGCGATCTCAATCAATCGATTATTTTGCGGGTCTAGACCTGTTGTTTCACAATCCAGACAGAGGAAGACTTCTTTCTCGATTAGATTCATTTGATCCTTTTTTCGATTTCTTTGATTAGGAAAAGACGAGACTTTGCGTTTTTGATCGAATACGTAATCTGCCCAATAGATGTATCATTAATTGCTTCGGACAGCAAGTCGAAATGTTTCCGACATTGCCTTTCCACAGCTCCAGGCTTTAATTTATCTGCTTTTGTGAAGACGATGAGAAGGTTTTTTTTGTAGTGGATGGCCCATTTTGCAAATTGCACATCGTCATTCGTTGGAGGATGGCGCGAATCACAGAGAAGTAAAATGAGGCCGAGTCGGGGGCGATTTTCTAGATAACTTGCGATGAGATCCCCCCATTTGTGACGTATATTCTTGGGAACCTTGGCAAAACCGTAACCAGGAAGATCGACCAGCGTCAATTGCCCATCAAGTGTGAAAAAATTGATGAGCTGTGTTTTGCCTGGGACAGAGGAGACGCGGGCGAGTTTTCTGCTTTGAGTCAAATGATTGATGAGAGAAGATTTGCCCACGTTCGAACGGCCAACGACCGCGATTTCGGGCACATTTAGCTCGGGAAAACCAGCAGCATCGGATGCTGAGAGAATGAATTCAGGTTTTGTAAACATCAATTTTCCGCCTGCTGCCTTCAAAGTGGACCAGTTTTATGTGAAGCGTATGCTCCGGAAGAAGAGAGGCGATCCGATCCGGCCATTCGATCAGACAAATTCCCTCTTCGTTCAAATAATCGAGAAATCCCATCTGGATAAACGCATTGTGGTCTTTTAAACGGTACAGGTCGAAGTGAAAAATCGGAGTTTGTGCTTCGTAAATACTCAAGTAAGTAAACGTTGGCGATTGAATTTCTCGTTTGGAAACCGAGGCGAGCATTTCGACGATCCCCTTTACAAGCGTTGTCTTTCCAGCTCCTAAGTCGCCATGCAGGGCGACAACGTCGCGCGGTTTCAATTTTAAAGCGAGTTCACTACCAAATTTTTCGGTTTCTGACTCGGTTTTTAATAACATTTAGAGAAAGGCCCTTATCCCGTAGCTTCTTCTTCGAGCCATCCTCCAACGAAAGAATTGAATTCTGGAGCTTTAGAAAGCGCTTCAACAAAACCAGTGATGACATCTTCTTGAAGTTTGTCTTGAATGAATGTAAGGAAGCTCTCTTCAATTTCAAAGCGGTTTTGGGTGGGGACATCCACAAGAGGGATAAATTTAATTTGGTTCTGAGTGAAATCGTCGATGACAGCGGCCTTGGAGTTAAACAATTTCCCAGTTACAGCCGAAGAGTAGACGGTTTTGGTGATCGGAGCGCGGCGTTTGACAATGTAATTTTTGATTACTTCGGGATCTTCGGAAACAAAAAAGCGCTTAACGCGGAGTCCATCGCTCCGTTCGGTGTTTTCGGGACAATTAGAGACCCAATCGTAGATCGCATCTTGGGGGTTAGGGTGCGTATTATTTCCAAAAACCTTCCCTGTAAAGGGGCAAATATAAATTTTAGTAGTCTGATCGTTGACACTTTCTTTTTGAAATTGAATTTTAATTTCGGTCTCGCGCCAGAGTTTTCCTGCACTTTCAAGGCTTTTGATTAGCTCATCTTTGCCGTAGTAAATTTTTTTTTCACGAATGAAGAGGATAGGCTTGATTTTCAGCTTTTTTTCAAGAAAAAACAAATAAGTCGTAATCAAATCCGCTTTTTTGTTCTTTTTGAGGAATTTGAGGAGCTCTTCCTCCATATTATCTGTGATTTGCATTTCTTGCCTCCGAGCAAAGTACAGAGATTACCATGGGTTCAAGTTTAAACTCAAGCCCCGGGTTTGTCATAGTTGAAATTTTAAAATTTATTTCTTGATTGATTTTTGACAGAATAAAGAGTACACTAATCTATTCTTTCTATTGAGGAGGACTTATGACAACAATTTTAGAAGGACAACTCGTTCTAGAAGAAATTCCCGTTGAGGGCTACCACAAAGTTGTGCGCGCGCGCGATCCTAAAAGTGGACTCGATGCGATCATTGCTATCCATGATTTACGCTTGGGAAAAGCGGCATTGGGCGGTACGCGGATTCACAAATATAGCACCTTTGAAGAGCATCTTGAAGATGCTCTCAGATTGAGTAAGGGAATGACCTATAAATCTGCAGCTGTTCAATCTGGATTTGGTGGTGGGAAAGCAGTCATTAATGCAGACCCCAGAAAAGACAAAACAGAAGCCCTACTCGCAGCATTTGGAGAAGCAGTCAATCGCCTCGGTGGGGAATATATCTGCGCTGAAGATGTTGGATGCTTGCCACAAGATCTTGCAACTGTTGTTGAGCATACCCCTTATGCCGTCGGTCTTTTGAGTGAAAAAAGTAGTGGCAATCCCTCACCCTACACAGCTTGGGGTGTTTTCCGTGGAATCCAAGCTGTTATGCATCAACTTTTTGGTGATGACTCTGTCCAAGGACGCACCATTGCAATTCAAGGTTTAGGAAGTGTAGGAGCCAGACTTGCAGAGTTTCTTTACTGGCACGGAGCCAAGCTCATCATCACCGATTTTCACATGGATAGAGCAGAAGGACTTGCTAAGCAATTCAGCGCGAAACTAGTCGAGCCAGATGCAATCTATGAAGAGCCCTGTGATGTTTTTGCACCCTGTGCAATGGGGGCGATCATCAATTCCACGACGATTGAAAGATTGCGCTGTCGTGCGATTGCAGGATCGGCGAATAATCAACTTCTTTCCGATCTGGATGCAGAAGAGCTTCGTCGTCTTGGATTTCTTTACGCACCAGACTTTGTAATCAATGCAGGTGGGCTGATCAATGTAACGGAAGAGACGATGAAAAATGGATATTGTCCATTTGCTTCTCGAAATAAAATCGACCAGATATATGATCAATTAAGGCTCATTTTTGGTGTTGCTAGCCAAAATGGCATTTCCACATTGAAAGCGGCGATGCAATTGATCGAATACCGTTTGGAACATGGAATTGGAAGGCGTGTTGAGCCAATTTACATGCACCACGCAGGAATCACTTATTGATGATGACCATAGCCGAGAGGCTACAGAAGAAAGTCGAAGAAGCTCTGGATAAAGCCTACGGCGGGCAACTCTCTGATCAGCGTCAATTGCTCATCCCTGAGCTAACACAATCAACCCAGCCGGAATTTGGTCATTACCAGTGCAATAATGCGCTGAAATTGGCCAAGGTACTCAAAAAAAACCCCCGCGACATCGCACAAGAAATCATCACTCTTCTCCATCCCAATGGAGAAATACCGATGATCCAAAAGCTTGAAATAGCGGGTCCAGGTTTCATCAATCTCACCCTCAGCAGCGGGTTTCTCGCGCGTGAGATCGAGCAGTTGCTCCAAGATCCCGACTTGGGCGTTCCCAAAGCCAAGAAAAAGAAGCGGGTGATTGTCGAGTTTTCCTCTCCCAATATTGCCAAAGAGCTCCATGTAGGACACCTCCGTTCCACCATCATCGGCGATGCACTCGCCCGCCTCTTTGAGTTTTTGGACTACGATGTTCTTCGGCTCAATCACGTTGGCGATTGGGGAACGCAATTTGGGATGCTGATCACATATGTGAAGCAATTTCAGCCCGAGTTCTTTGCGGGAAAACGGCTTGCTGACCTTTCAGAGCTGATGCACTGGTACCGCGAATCTAAAAAACTCTTCGATGCCGACCCTGCCTTCAAAAAACAATCTCAACTCGAAGTGGTGAACCTTCAAGGGGGCGATGAGGCGACACTAGAGGCGTGGGAGATGATCTGTGACATTTCACGCAGAGCATTTAATGAAATCTACGCGCTACTCGACATCAAAACCACCGAGCGAGGCGAGTCGTTCTACAACCCTTACCTAGCTGAGGTGATCGATGACCTTGAAGAAAAGGGGCTGATCCAGATTTCCGACGGGGCGAAATGTGTCTTTTTAGAAGGGTTTACCGCACGTGATGGCACGCCACTTCCCATGATCGTGCAAAAGTCCGATGGGGGATACAACTACGCAACAACTGATATGGCTACCATACGTCATCGGATTGACCAGGAAGGTGCAGATCGGATTATCATTGTCACAGATGCCGGGCAATGTTCCCACTTCAAAATGATCGAAAAAACAGCAGAAAAGGCGGGTTATCTCGATCCGCAAAAAACCCAATTCGACCACGTACCTTTCGGCGTTGTCCTTGGTCCCGATGGGAAAAAATTCAAAACCCGCTCAGGTGAGACCGAAAAACTCATCGATCTCATCTTTGAGGCGATCGCTCATGCAAAATCGATTTTCAAAGAGCGACTCCCAACAGCTTCCGACGAAGAAATCGATAAACTAGCTACCGTCTTAGGCATTGATGCAATCAAATACGCCGACCTCTCATCTCACCGCCTCAAAGACTATGCCTTTAGCTATGAGCGGATGTTGAGCCTAGAGGGCAATACCGCAGCCTTTCTCCTCTATGCCTACGTGCGCATTCAGGGAATCAAGCGCAAAGTGGGCAAAGATGTCGAGCCACTCATTGGCAAAACCTCCATCGAGCTCATCGATCCTTCAGAAATCGATCTAGCTCTCCATTTGCGCCAGTTTGGAGAAACGCTTGAGATGATGTCGCGCGATCTTCTCCCTAACCGCCTTTGTGAGTACCTCTTTGAGCTCGCCAACAAGTTCAATGCCTTCTTTCGCGACTGCCGCGTCGAAGGCTCTGAGCAAGAAAATAGCCGCCTTCTCATCTGTGAGGCGACCGCTCGTATTCTAGAAAAGGGCCTTGAAATCTTAGGTCTCAAGACCCTTCCACGCATGTAAGGGCCCGTGAAAAAATAACCTGACAATCCTCGAGGGAAAAAACGATTCATCTCCCGATGATTTCCCCTTGTAGATATTGCAGGAATATCTACTGCGGAAAAATCCTCAAGATCTGAACCGTTTTCCTGCTCGAGGATTGTCAGGTTATTTCTTCACGGGCCCTAACCACAGAGAAAAAAATAAAAAAACCACAGAGTTCACAGAGGACACAGAGTGCAATTTCAAAATCAGATTTTGAAATTGCTTGATCTTTCCCTGGGAAACAAGTTAAAATCTGGGAATGTACATTAAGCGAAAAATCCAGCGTCTGCTCGCTCAGGCCCTCAAGCAATTTCCCGTCGTTCTCATTACAGGGCCGCGGCAAGCTGGCAAGTCCACTCTGCTGCGACATGCACTCAAGAAATATGCCTATGTCACTCTGGATGATCCTTTAAGCCGTCAGATGGCCCGAGATGACCCTGAACTCTTTTTGGCTAATCATCCACCCCCTGTAATCGTTGATGAAATCCAATATGCTCCAGAGCTTTTGCCCCATATCAAGATCTTCGTAGATCAAAATCGACGCAAATATGGGCAATTTGTCCTCACGGGCTCCCAGACATTTCAAATTATGGAAGGGGTTTCTGAGAGCTTGGCTGGAAGGATAGCGATTTTCAGCCTTTATCCTTTCAGTTGGCAAGAGGTGGTCACAATTCCGAAATATAAGAGGATTGCTCATCAAGATCTCGCCACTGCACGCCAAATGATTAGAGGCTTTTATCCAGAATTCTTCGTTAATCCCGATTTGGACCCAAGTCTTTGGTATAGTTCCTATCTTTCTACGTATATCGAACGCGATGTGCGCAATATCAAAAACATCCCTGATTTGGGCCGATTTCAAACATTTATCAGCTTGCTTGCAGCTCGCGCAGGACAGCTTTTAAATATCAGTGAAGTGGCAAAAGAGTGTGGAATCACGCAACCTACAGCAAAAAGTTGGCTTTCGATCTTGGAGTCGACCTATATCATCTATTTACTCAAACCCTATCACAAAAACAGAACGAAACGTCTCGTCAAAACTCCAAAGGTCTACTTTGTCGATACAGGCTTGCTTTGCTATTTGCTGGGGCTTGATATTCCGAATCGGTTGATGAAAGCGGGCGAGAGGGGCCACATTTTCGAAAATATGGTCATTATGGACGCGATCAAGAGCCTTTCTTATGAAAAAAAGCGTGCAGATTGCTATTTTTATCGAACCGCATCTGGCGTGGAAATTGATTTAGTCATTGAACAGAGTGGCGAATACGACCTTTATGAGATCAAATATGCAAAAAAATTAAGTCAAGATATGGCGCGTGCACTTGTTCAGTTCAAAGAAGAACATCCTGTCCGAGCGGCGCAAGTCCTTTCGCTTCAGAAAAAGAGCTATCTCCTTGCAAAAGATGTACGCGCCGAGCATTGGACAAAACTAATTTAATGTCTTAGTGCTGCAAGAGCGTGGCAAGTGCGATATGCCAAGCTTCGAGTGCCTAATATTGAAACATTTATAACGCATCCCGTGAAAAGTGCTGGAGCTAACAGAAGGACGCGGAAACCTGTTACGAACTTTAGAGATGTAGTGTAAGGCACATCTGCCATATGACTGATCAGAATTATGGGAAGGATAATAGCTGCTGCGGCAGACACAGCAATTGTCGTTTTGTCGAATGCAGCTCCAGAAGCCGGTACGCTTTCTTTGAAGGCTTCCCATGCTGTGATGGGAGTAGGATTATCTTGTATTGACATTGTTTATCTCCTAGTTGGTTTAAAGGACTATAGTATAACAAATGGGGGGGGGTATTTATGCAAGGAAAAATTATAAAGTATTTTTTATTAAATTATGTGGGAATGAGGGAGGATTATCGGTGAAAAAAATAAAAAAACACAGAGTGCAATTTCAAAATCTGATTTTGAAATTGCTAGATCTGCACTTGGCTCCACTGTTTAAGGGACCACTCATCATGACCCAAATTGCTAGGAAAAAGAAAAGCCTTAGTTAAGACGCATAGATCCTTTCTGGGAAGAGATCCCACACCGTACCACGCTAAACGCGTGTTGGTTCCATCACTGGTAGGATGTTTCGCGTATTTTCCCCAGGCAAGTTGCTGCGTGAAGCCAAAAATCTTTGCCGATGCGACCATCAATGCTCCTGCGGGAATACCCACCATGCTTGACAAAGTACGTAAGCTCTGATGATTGGTACGCGCGCTCAGATAAGCCACTCCCTTAAAGATTTGCATAGCAATCATGCTAGAGATAAAAGAAACAATTCCCAATGTTAGCGCCACGCCAGACTTAATGCTAACCTCGAGTTGAGACATTTTCTCAGTTAAAGGTGTTGTCGCAAAACCTCGCGATAGGTGAATGTCATTCAATTGTACTCTCCTTTATTTGTCTATTAGGTGGTTTAAAGAACAATAGTATAACAAATGGGGGGTGTTTATGCAAGGAAAAATTATAAAATATTTTTTATTAAGTTATGCGGGGATGAGTGCGGTGCGCTCAACTTGAGCACCAAGCACTTGGAGTTTGCCTGTGAGGTTTTCATAGCCCCGGTCGATGTAGTGGAGCCCTGAGATGATGCTCTCGTCCTCTGCGATGAGCGCTGCGAGGACGTAGGCAAAGCCGGCACGCAGATCGGGGACGTGGATCTTTTTGCCAATGAGGGGAGTGGGGCCCTTGATGATGATGCTGTGCTCAAAGTTTTGCGAGGCAAAACGACACGGTTTCCCTCCAAGACAGTGGGTGAAAAGCTCGATGTCAGCGCCCATTTCTTTGAGTGTTGCAGCATAGCCAAAGCGGTTTTCGTAGATCGTCTCGTGAATGATTGAAATCCCTTCTGCTTGCGTCATGAGAACGACAAAGGGCTGCTGCCAGTCGGTGAGAAAACCCGGATGCACATCGGTCTCGATGTGGAGGCCTCCTTTAAGGGGGCCTTGATAGAAAAATTCGATCCCATTTTGCTTCACATCAAATCCACCGCCGAGTTTACGCAGCTTATTGAGAAAAGCGATCATGTGGGGATGCTGCGCACCTTCGACAAAAACGCGCCCTTGGGTGGCAATTGCTGCCATACCGAGAGATGCCGCTTCGATCCGATCTGTGATGACGGTGTGCTCCGTTTCATGGAATTCTTGCGTCTCTTCAATGTGGATCGTCCGATCGACATCGACAAAAATGACAACACCGAGCTTTTGCAAAAAGAGGATTAAATCGATGATCTCTGGCTCGATCGCTGCATTTTTGATGAGGGTGGTTCCTTTTGCACGGGTCGCAGCGAGAATGGTATTTTCCGTTGCGCCGACAGACGGAAAGGGAAGGGTGATGAGCGTTCCTTTGAGGCCTTGGGGGGCTTGTGCAAAGTAAGCTCCTTCGCGGCGCATTTCCCGATATTCGATGTGAGCGCCGAATTTTTTGAGCGCTTCGATATGGAAATTGATGGGACGTGGACCGATTTTACATCCGCCGGCTGTAGGGATGATGATCGCTTCATTTGTTCTGCCGAGAAGCGCGCCAATCATGAGAATGGGAACGCGATTCGCACCGGAGAAGCGCTGGGGGATATAAGATGTTTTGAGTTCTTTCGTCTGGATTTCAAGGGTGCCAGTTTCACGGTCCCAAGTGATTTCACTTCCAATTTCTTCGCACAGCTCTACGGTGATTTCGACTTCTTGGATGTTGGGAACATTGAAAAAGCGACATTTTTTTTTGGAGAGCAAGGAGGCTACTAAAAGCTTGGTGATCGCATTTTTTGCTCCGGCGGCTTTAACCGATCCTTCGAGAGGGATCCCCCCTCTGATTTTCATGATTTCTTCTGACATTTGATGATAGCCTGCCTTGAAAATTTGATTTGGCCAATTTCCGTCGGAAGAGGCCCTTTTTCCTTTGTGACGATGTAAGCGAGCTCGACTTCGCTGTCTGGATATTGCTCAAGAAGCATGAGTGTGACAAAGCCCATCGTCTTGCGCGCATTGATTTCGACAATCGGTTGAAGCTCATTATTGCCATGCACCATCGCATCAAATCCCACTTCACCAAAATAGCCCATTTGTGCGATCTCTTCAAGCACCTCTTCCGCCACCGCTTTTTGCTCTTCGACAAAGGGAGGAGCGGGCATTCCAGCCGTATTGCTCTGATGAGCGCCTGAAGAGGTGGTTTTACATAAGGTAACACCCAAATAGGCGATCTCACCTCCCTTTGAAATGATCCACTGGGTGCTAAAATCACAAATCCGTTTGACCCAAGGCTCTGAAATGACAGGAAGATTGCGTTTCCACTGCTCTTCGCAGAATTTTTTTGCTTTAGGACTGTCTGAGGAGATGAGGCCTTGTCCTGCTGCGCCAAAACAACTTTTGAGAACCGTATTTGGCTCGATGGGATCACCGGAATAGATGAGGCGGCTACCTGGCAAGGGGCTTTTCGAAAAGCTATAGGATTTTGAGTTGACCATTTTAACCACATCCCAAGGGGGCATATCGTATGCGATATTGCGCTCTTCGGCCCATTCTTTGGCCAGCAGCGAATATCCCCATGTTTCGAGCTTTGTTGCCGGGGGGCGATCACTTGTCAAATACAG
>JAAKFB010000036.1 GCA_011065235.1 Chlamydiota bacterium
TTTTTCCGTCACATCGAGGTTTTTCTCTAGAGGGAAGCTGTACGTGAAGGGCGTTTTCTCCCCTGTATTGTAATCAACCTCGTTTCCCGTAATGGCCAAGGGGCCATTGTCGTAAAGGGCGGCGTAAATGAGCTGTTCAAACCCTTTAAAAGGCTTGTTTCTCACTTTGTTGATTTCATCTCCGGGGCGTATTTCCGCGTCATAAATGCTAGAGTCTTGCGCGACCCATCCGATATGATGGGTGAATTCTGAGAAGTTTTTATTGCGGCCACCCACCACCCACAGAAAGCTAAATGCTAAGAATGCAAAGATGATATTGACGATGGGCCCCATGACGGCGACTTTGATTTGCCCCCAGGGTTTTTGGGCTAAAAAGCCCCCTTGCACTTGGGACGGTTCAACGTCACCCTGTTTCTCCATGCCGGCCATCTTGACGTAGCCGCCAAATGGCAAAATGCAGATCTTCCATTTAACACCTTTGCGCTCCCATTGATAGAGCGGTTTGCCAAAACCAATTGAAAAAACCTCTACGGTGATTCCCAATCTACGCGCCATCAAGTAGTGGCCGAGCTCGTGGATAAAGACCAAAAAGCCAATTCCCAAAAGAGCGAGAAAGATGTAGAGAATGCTCATATTTTTATATTCCTTGGGCCAGTTGACGTGCTTCGAGGTCAACAGAGGCCAATTCATCGTACTGTTTGGGGCTAAATGCGCTGTGTTGCTGCATCAACATTTCGAGTTTTTGGCTGATGTCGAGCCAACTGATTTCTTTGTTTAAAAACCGCTCCACAAGCGTCTCATTGGCCGCATTCATGAAGCATGGCATGCTGGGTTTTTCACGCAAAGACTGGTAGGCCAAGTCCAAGCAGCGGAAACGCGCCGTATCACAGGGGGAAAAGTGCAGAGCAAAGGTCCTTGTGAAATCATAGGGCTTCAATAGCCCTTCTTTTCTCACCGGATGGGTCAGGGCCACTTGGATAGGGACGAGCATATCGGGCTCTCCCATCTGTGCCATGATCGATCCATCAATGAATTCGACCATGCTGTGGATCACTTGCTCAGGGTGGATAACGACCTCGATCTTCTCGAGTGGCATGTCATAGAGAAAATGGGTCTCGATCATCTCGAGCCCCTTATTCATCAGCGTAGATGAATCGATCGTCACCTTTGCGCCCATCGAGTAATTGGGGTGAGTTAGGGCATCCTCGATGCCAATCGCAGCCAGACGCTCCTGGGAATATTCCCGAAAAGGACCGCCCGATGCGGTGAGTATAATCCGTCTCGCCTCTCTCATGTCTTCGCCTTTGAGGCACTGAAAAATAGCCGTGTGTTCGCTATCGACAGGAATGAGCGAAACACCCATCTTCTCGCACAGGTCCAAGACCAATCTCCCCGCTGCGACCAGAACCTCTTTGTTGGCCAGGGCGATGTCCTTTTTCGCTTCAATAGCTCTAAGTGTGGGCAACACTCCTTCAAAGCCCGAGATGGCCGATAACAATAGTTCTGTCGAAGAATGGGTAGCTGCCGCGATCACTCCCGACTCGCCCGCCAAAACGGGGATATCGGGCATGCGCGCTTGGAGCTCTTTAGCTTTGGCCTCGTCCCAGACGGCGACGAGCTCAGGGCGAAACTCTTTAGCTTGCTCTTCAAGTAGGTCGATGTTGGATTTCGCAGCAAGTGCGGTGACATGTCCTTTCAGATGCCGGATCACCTGGAGGGCCATGCGCCCAATAGATCCCGTGCTTCCTAGTATTCCGATACGCTTCATCAGTGTAATTCTACTCTGAAAATTGCTTTAAACGCAAACGAGCGGTGAGACGGGATAAACCACAGAGGTACCAGAGCCCGCAGAGAATGGATTTACTAAGAATTGAGGATGCGCCTTCCTAGATACGCTAAAGCTTCTATAGCTCCATAGGCGATCCCTACCGAAAAAGTAGCTACTCCGTGTAATGCACTTGGAAAAATTAGAGGAGTACTTTGAAGATCTCGTTGAGATAATTCATATAGTTCTGATTGAAAACACGCGACAAAGGCAATGGCTGTGCACAAGAAAATCGACCCTTTTGATATTGTCCCTGGATTTAATAAAAAGAAGCCTATTCGCTCTTTTAGTGAAGAGCATAAAGAACTCGGATCAACTGACTTGGTACAACTTGGGCAAGTGACCTGCTGTTGAAACCACCTCTTTAGACATGTCTTATGGTAAGGGTGTTTTTGACCTTCATTTGGATGCGCGATCCACTCGATTTTCTTAGTTTTTGATTGGCAAACCCCACACATATCATGATTATTCTTAACTAAACTTGTTGGGTATGTTGCAAACTTAACTGACATATTATTATTCTCCTTATTAAGCCTAGATTATAGAAAATATTTAAATAAAAGTCAATGTAAATAATTATTTTAAACCGCTCTCTGTGGCCTCTGTGATCTCTGTGGTTTTTTTTATTTTTCTCAGTGGTTTTACGATCAAGACGATGACAAACACCCCCCCAATAGATGTGACCACCAGCCCTGCCGTGGAGAGCGGCATCTGGTAGACGGTTAGAAAATGGCGCGCGAGTGCTACGCCAAAAAGTGTGCAGAAAAGTCCAATGACAGATGCGAGTAGAAGGACTTTGCGCAGGTTGTGCGTCAGGAAACGCGCGGTCAGCGGTAGTCCGACGAGGAAGGCTAGAAACAGAAGCACGCCAACCGCTCGGAAGGCGCTAATCGCTGTTCCGCTTGTGAGCAGCATCAGTAGGTAGCTGAATAGAGCCGGACGATAGCGGAGCGCTGTCGCAAGGCCTGTATCAAAACAAATCAATTTCCATTCTTTGAAAAATAGAGTCACGACGAGCGCAGAAGTGAGTGCCATCCCAAATGCGATTTTCACATCATTGAGGTGTAGGGCATCGGCATTGCCCATTACCACTTCGAGCCCGATGTGTGCATTCCGGGTATAGAGGGTCACAAAGACTATTCCTAAGGCGAAGAGGGTGGTGAAAACAAGGCCGATGCTCGCGTCTTCTTGGAGTTTCATCACTTGGTGGAGGATTTGGGTCAAAAGGGTGGTCAGGATCCCCGTTGCTAGGGCTGCGACGATGAGAATTTGGAAGTTGATTTGCATGCCGCCACCGGTTCCTAAAAAGAGGAGGATGTAGGCGATGACGATTCCCAGAAGGATGGTGTGGGAGAGGGCATTCGCGAGCATGGTCATCCGCTTGAGGACGAGGAGGGTTCCGACGAGTGCTGAGGCAATCGAAATGAGTCCGAGGGTGAAGATTTGGATCTCATCCGAGGCGAGGTTTTTCCAGGCGAGTGCGCCTGTGAGGAGCTGGAAGATCCGGGAGAAAAAGAGGGGAATGAAATCGAAGAAGGTTGCACCCCAATACGGACTCACAGACGGCCTCCTTTGGGGATCGGTTGAGCATGGGGATCGGTCTGGGGATGGTTGAGCAGCGATTGGAGCTGGCTCTCAATCTCGGGAGTGAGGATGTGTTCCATCTCTTCGGCGTTGTGATGGACTCGATCTTCGCCTTGGCCCATATGAACGAGGTAGACTTCCCAGAGGCGGTGGAGGCGAACGAGATTTTCGCCTTCTTTTTGGCCGAGAGCGGTGAGCTCGCCATTGCGGATCCAGCCTTTCATCCGCATCCGGAAATGGAGCCAAGTGTGCATTGGGGGGGTCTGCCCTTTATAGAGGGCTTTTAGGAGATTTTCCTGCTTGCAGCGGATCCGAAAGCGGGTGATGCGCAGCATGCGGGTGACGAATCCTTTTTGCGGAGCGAAAAGGAGGCTGAAGAGGGCGAGGGCGGCAGCTGTCAGGACGATCATCGGACCGGTGGGCAGAGCAAGATGGGGCTGTCCACTCCACTTGGGGATCCAAAGAGAGAACGCATTGCCCAAAAAGCCGGACAGGGCGCCGATGAGTCCTGAGAGGGCAAAAAAGGAGCCGAGTTTTTTGGTCCATTGGCGCGCGGCAACAGCTGGCGCGATGAGCATGGCCGACATGAGAACCACGCCGACGCAGCGCATGCCGACGACGATGGCGAGGACGAGCAGTAGCGACATGATTCCATCGATGAGCGTGGTGCGCACTCGTACGCTTTTGGCAAAGTCGGGATCGAAATTGAGGATTTCTAAAAAGCGGAAGAGGAGGATGACGGCGGTCAGGACGGCGGTGGTGAGGGCGGCGTAGAGGGTGATGTGGGCATCGACCATGGTGGCGGCCTGGCCAAAAAGGAAGACTTGGATCTGCCGGAACCAGAGGGCGTGCGTCACTTGCAGATGGCTGGCGATCAACACGCCGATACCGAAAAAGATGGAGAGGACGAAGCACAGAGCTGCGTCGGATGAGATTTTGAGCCGTTTTTGCAATTGAGAAATGGCAACGAGCCCGAGTAGTCCGCTGATGAATGCACCGAGCATGATGCTCAGCGCTGCCCCTTCTTCAGAAAATGGAAAGAAGACTGCACTGAAGAAAATGGCGATGACAACACCGGGATAGGCGGCGTGAGAGAGGGACTCGCCGACAAGGGAGCGTTTTTGCAAAAAGACGAGACACCCGATGAGCCCCGCAGAAAAACACATGAGCATGCACCCGATGGTAGGGGCGCGCAAGATGGGATTGGTGAAAAATTCAAGCATGGCTAAATCCCCGATGTTTTACTGTGCGCGAGTTTTTTTGCCTCGCTCAGCAAATAGGATGAGCTGCCATATGCTCTTTTGAGGTTTTCTTCGTGGAAGACTTCTTCGACGGGGCCATAGTCGATGAGGCAGCTGTTCAGCAAGATCACCCAATCGAAATAGCTTTTCACGGTCGTTAGGTCATGGTGGACGATGAATAGGGTTTTTCCCTCGGATTTTAGGGTAGTTAAGAGCTCGACAAGGGCTTTTTCCGTCGCCATGTCAACGCCGGCAAAGGGTTCATCCATGAAGTAGAGATCGGCTTCTTGGAGCAGCGCGCGTGCGAGGAAAACTCTTTGTTGCTGCCCACCGGAAAGGGCGCTAATCTGTCTCTTGGCAAAAGGAAGCATTCCGACACGGTCGAGCGCTTCTTTTGCCGCCTCGCGATCGGATTTTTTGGCCCATTTGAGGATGCCGAGTTTTCCGTAGCGTCCCATCAAGACCACATCGAGGACGTTGATCGGGAAATTCCAGTCGACAGATGTCCTTTGGGGAACGTAGGCGATCTGTTTTTGGATCTCTTTATAGGGGCGTCCAAAAAAGGAAATCTGGCCTGCGAGGGGTTTGTGGATGCCGAGCAGGGTTTTGAGCAAGGTGCTTTTCCCTGCCCCATTGGGGCCGATGACGCCGACGAGTTGCCCTTTGGGGATCTCAAAGTTGACTTCCCAAAGAACGGGGGTTTTGTCGTAGTGAACAGAGAGCTGCTCGACTTTGACTGCGCTCACTTCTTCCATTCTTCCCTCAACACTTTTGCATTATGCCGGATCATTCCGAGATAATTGTCGGCTCCCGATCCAGGCATTCCCATCGCATCGCCGTAGAGCGGCGAGGTGCAGATGCGGACTTGATGGGTGCAGGAAGAGGTGATTTTTTTCAGGGCATCGCGACTGACGTTGGACTCGGGGAAAACGACGGCAATTTTGTGCTGGCAGAGGTGATCGACGACACGCTGGATATCTTGGCAGCTGAGCTGGCCTTCGGGCGCGAGTCCCTCTGGGGCGATGCACCGATCTTCCCAGGTCGATTCTTCTTTGAGGTATGCCCGTGTGAAATAGTGGAAGGCATCGTGACTGGTGACCAGATAGCGCTTGGTAGCGGGCACCTCACTCATCTCTTGCTGAATTTCACAGTGCGCTTGAAGCATTTTTTGTCTTAAAACTTCTCCATTGCGCAGATAGTGCTCTGCATGCGTAGGATCTTCAAGGCTGAGCGCTGCAACAATTGGGTCAATCCCCTCGGCCCAAAGGGAAATATCCATCCAAACATGGGGATCTAACGCCTCATCCACAGTGAGGATGTTTTGCGGCACACGCTTTTGAATCTCTTCCCCGAGATAGACTACGTGGCGGTGCTGTTTGAGTTGGTAGCGCAAACTCGCTCCATGCTCGAGATTGAGTCCATTGCCGATGACGATATGGGCAAAGGTGATCTTTTCATCATCACCCTTAACGAGCTCATAGCTGTGAGGATCCACCTCACCGACAATGAGTGCGAGGTGATCGATATACTCCCCTCCAATTTCGCGAGCGAGGTCATCGATCATCGCTGTCGTAGAAAGGACTTTGATTTTGTCATTTTTTTCAAACCATGAGGACGTGCGCCTATGCGAAGAGTGCGAACACCCAAAAAGACAGACAAGGGCTAAGAAAAAAACTAAAAAAAATTTCATACCAAAAGCTTCAATTGGGAGTAGGGGTAGATCCCCTGGCTACATCCCGAAGAGAATATCAACCTTATAGCATACCTCCCAACGGGAGAAAACTCAAGCAGAGAGACCCCTGGATCACATTTTTTTTCACTTTGACAACGCGCGCAGGGGCATTGTTTTTGAATGTCATGAAGAGACAGCGTGTGCCAGGAATCCTCAATAAAAATTTCAAGATGATGGGGGCCCTTTTCACGTACTTGAAAATCTTCCTTGGAAAGATGAGACACCTCTTGCAGCACCCGCTCACAAAGATGCTTAAATACCCCCACAGCAGAAGAATCTCCACGATCCCCAGCTATGGAGATTTTGGAATCGATGGGGATTTCTCCAAGGAAGGGGATCTCAAAATCTTTGGCAAGGCTCTGGCCTCCCCCTGAAGAAAAGGGGAAAAATTTCTTCTGCGTCTCTGGATCCAAAAAATAACTCATATTTTCGACCACGCCAAGGATGGGAATTTCCATTTTTTGAAAGAGCTGAATCGCCTTGCTCACGTCGAGAGTCGCCACTACTTGGGGAGTCGTCACCATGATCGCTGCGGCGATTTTGGCTTTTTGCATCAGCGTGAGCTGAATATCCCCCGTTCCAGGTGGGAAATCGATAATCAGATAATCGAGCTCTCCCCACTGCACAATCGTTAAAAATTGCTCGATGATTTGATTGGCAATGGGCGCGCGCACAATCGAGGCCTTTTTTTTGAAATGGGCCACAGAGATGAACGGCATTCCAAATGTGAGTGCAGGTAGCAGTTTTTCTGGATTTTCTAAATCATCCACGGGTTCCATCCCCTTGGGGAGCATTTGCTCAAGGGAAGGGCCATAAATATCTGCATCGAGAAGTCCCACCTTAAACCCCTGAAGTTTCAGAGCTAAAGCGAGATTCACAGCGACTGTCGACTTTCCCACTCCCCCTTTTCCCGCTGCAACGGCTAGAATCGACCTAATTTGAGTTGGATTTTTAGAATCCTGTATCACTTTTAAAGAAGACATAATGAGGCTAAACTACCTGTCGATATGAATAGTTTCAAGATTTTTTAAAAATACGCTTGTGAAAAAACCAGCCATTAGAATATCCTAACAAATAATTGTTATTTTGCTTACACACGAAAAAAAGGAAGGTTATTAAATGACAGTTGAACAAAAAGAAAAAAGTCTTAAAGAAGTTGAAGACATTATTTCAAAAGCAATAAAAAAAGTCAATGGATCTAAAGAAAACGATCTTTGCAAATATCTCCCCATGGATTCGGGTGGTTATATGCACCATTTTACACTTCGAAAAATGAAGCATAGAGAGCCTAGTGAACTCGGAACTCTCATTGAAAGATTTATTATTAGGTCAGATCGTCCTGCCGTAGTCCCTCCAAAACGTAGAGCTCCTCGTGGATCCCGGAAACGTCGAGATAATCTTGCTTTTTCCCGCATTCAATTAGATAGAATGCTCCAAATCGCACGTCTTGCTGGCGACAAAGAGATGATTTCTATTTTAAGCCCAAGAAAAGCTTTACCAACTGTAAAACGCGATCTCATTTCATCTATTCGCCATAACAGAGTTGAACAAGAACTTTGGAATTGCTACATCGACTGCATCAATGCAGACAACGTCGCACTAAGCGAAAAGTAAATTTTAAAGTATAACATTTCTAAAATCCCCCATATGAAAATGGGGGATTTTTGCCTTGGAAATATATGGGGAGTCCCCTATACTTTCCATTTGCTATCATAATTTGACAAAGGAAATAACATGTCGCAAACCACAACCAAAGAATTTGGGAAATGGCGCTCGATGCTCTGGCCTATTCATGGATTTGAGCTCAAGAAAATCATTCCCATGCTCCTGTTGATGTTCTTCATTAACTTCAACTATACCATCCTGCGCGATACGAAGGATGCATTAATCGTGACAGCTCCAGGATCGGGTGCCGAAGCCATCCCTTTCTTGAAAGTCTGGGGAGTATTACCCATCGCCATTCTCTTCATGCTGATCTATGCCAAGCTCAGTAATGTGCTCAGCAAACAAAAGCTCTTTAATGTGACGATCTCATCGTTTCTCATATTCTTTGTCATATTTAATTTCGTCCTTTACCCTGCAAGAGATGTTCTCCATCCAACAGAGCTCGCCGATAAATTACAAGCTACTCTTCCCGATGGTTTTAGTGGACTCATTGCGATTTTCCGCAACTGGACATTCAGCCTCTTTTACATCATGTCTGAACTATGGGGCAGTATGGCCCTTTCTCTCCTCTTTTGGGGATTTGCCAATGACACCACGCGCATCTCTGAATCTAAGCGCTTCTACGCAATGTTTGGAATTGGCGCGAATCTCGCCATGCTTCCCTCTGGAGAGCTCATCAAATACTTTGCACGAGTAGGCGGCGCTGTTCCAGCGGGTGTAGACGGTTTTGGACTCACTCTCAATTACCTCACCATGCTTGTCGTCGGTGCCGGATTGATGGTGATGGTAGTTTACCGGTGGATCAACAAAAACGTCCTCACTGATACTCGTTTCTTCGAGGTAAATGATGTGAAGAAGAAAAAAGAAAAACCCAAAATGCCTCTCAAGGAAAGCTTTGCTTATTTGATTCGATCGAAATACCTCCTTTGTTTGGCCACTCTCGTAATCGGTTATGGAGTCTGCATCCAACTCGTCGAAGTGACCTGGAAAAACCAAGTGAAACTCCAGTACCCTAATGGGACCGATTATATTGGCTTCATGGGAATGTTCTCGCAGATCACATCGATCTTAACGATCTTGATGATGCTATTTGTCGGAGGCAATGTCATCCGTCGCTTTGGATGGAAAACAGGAGCTCTTTTCACTCCCATCGTCCTTCTGATAACGGGAATTGCCTTCTTTGCATTCGTCATCTTCAAAGGCCAGCTCGGCGGAGTGATTTCCATGATTGGAACCACACCCCTCATGCTCGCGGTGATCTTTGGAACAACGCAAAATATCATGAGTAAGTCGACGAAATATTCGCTCTTTGACCCGACCAAAGAGATGGCCTACATTCCTCTTGATCAAGAATCCAAGGTTAAAGGAAAAGCGGCAATCGACGTCGTGGGAGCTCGCTTTGGAAAAGCCGGTGGAGCTTTGGTTAACCAAGGACTCATCGTCGCAACAGGAGGGATTGCCTTTATCGCGCCTTATGTTGCGGGAATCATGGTCTTCGTTCTCGGTGGTTGGATCGTTGCAGCCCGCTCGCTCAGCAAGCGCTTTACATCGCTTACTGCGCAGCGCGAAGCAGAAGCCAAAGCTGCAGAAGCTGCAGTGGCAGCCGTCGAACCGGAAACTGCTAAGTCCCCCCAGCCTACCTCCTAATCCAGCGCTGAGCGGAAGCAAAAAAAGACTGGCCTATAAGAGGGTGTATGCGAATTCATTCCGCTGCCGAAAAAAAGCCATCTTTTTCTCTACGAGAGGTTCTTCGAGCTCCACAAACTCAATTTGAGTTTGCTCCGCTCTCCAGAACGCTCTCCTAGAGAAAAATCTTGACTTTTGGCAGCAAAAGCAATTCGCATACACCCTCTAAGCCAGTCTTTTTTTTTGCTCACAAAAGATTTTGTATCGGCTTGATTTGATCAGGATGCGCAAGAGTTGCAACAGCGTATAATGGCCTTGAATCAATGGAGTCTGTTTTTTCGTAATTTCCTGACCAAAATCGCAATCCCCAATTAGATTTCTCATGCTTTTCTAAAAATTGATGCATACTCCTTAATGTGGAGCCATGTCCACTTTTCACTTCAATAGGAAGGGATGCACTCTGAAAATCATTTGAACCTAATTCCCAGAGAATTCTCTCAGGTTGCAGATCTTTCTCAAAGATATTCGCAGCCTCTGGAACAAGCTCAAAGTTCACTTCGACTAGGGATTCAAATTGTTTTCCCAGCTGCCTTATAGAGTAGGTTTTCCCAACTTGCCGAGCGCCCTTTAAAAGCAAGGGCTTACGTTTTTCGCCTTTTTCCAAGTGTTTAAGTGCCAGTCAATTAGTCTTTTCATGCTCAAAAATCAAACCAAAATTAGGGTCTCCATGTTCAAAAAATAAACCAAAAATCACAGTTTGAGGAGGAGGCAGTATTCTTTCATGAACGAGAACTTCCTTCATAACCACAGATGCCCGCACGCGGAGAGTTGACAAGAGGCATCAGCATGTAAGTGTCTTTTTCTTGAACAGCACAAGAATGCCGCTCGCTACAATTTTGACATGTTGTTTCCCCACATAAAGAACAAATGATATGTGCTTCTTTCTTGCAAGATTTGCAAGGAAGTAAAGGAGGATCATTTTGCATCAGTAGTGTCACCTTTTCTTGTGGACAGGCTTCAATCGTCCCTAGGATCTTCAATTTCAGATCTGTCGATGAACCCATGTCATAAACGTAATCAAACTTCAAACCAACAGAGACAATTTGGCTTATCTGCTTTTCCATGGACATGTCATCACTGTCAGGCTCGGGATATGATGCATAGAAGCGTTTATGAATGATAAACATGCTGAGATGGCCACAGCATTCAAGCCACGTATCTCTTAAAAATTCATCCAATATATACAATGAGAGGTTCTTTGGAACACCTATAAGCATCCAATAAGCATCGGGTAACTCAGCCCAAGAGACTCGGATGAGGTAGCCCTCTGATAGCTCAGCATCAGAGCGCAAAGATTGCAAAACATCTGTGCACTTAAGTAGATGAGTTCTTCCTTTTACTGGAGTATATTTTTCTCCACAGCCAAAACATTTACCCTGAGTTTTAACTATCATACTGACCTCCTTAATCAAGAGAAAACTCTTTGCTCCTATCATGCGATGAAAGCAGTTCGTGGACAGCCTCTAGGCACCCGCGAGCTCTAAATTTCCAAAATTTTAGCAGTATGATTTTTTTTCGACAACCTTTTCAGAACCACTTTTTGAGTTCCCTTGTGCATAATCCTTGAGCACTATAAACTCTCGATTTCCAGCCATTCATTGTGACTTATGGACTTATCCAATAAAATCCGAAAGATCGAAGCTCTTATTTCAGGAACCAAAAGTGAAGGAGAACGTCAAGCAGCTGAATTTGCTAAGCAACGTCTTGAAGAAAAAATCTCAGCTCAACCCAGTGAGTACAGCATAAGAGTGAACAGCCCATGGAAGAAAAGGCTTTTCGTAGCTGTCTGTTGTAAGCACGGGCTTCATACTTATCGCTACAAAGGTCAAAAATACACCACTACGATGACCTGGGTCAGCAAGCCCTTTATGGACCAAATCCTTTGGCCTGAGTTTAATAAATATGCAAAGATATTCGATGATCTTGCAGAAGAGATCATGAACGACCTCATTTCCAAAATTCACCAGGTAGATGAGGAAGAGGTCGTGATTTCCGGAAAACTACCACCGACTATGATGTCAACAGCTCCTTCCTAACAGTAGCCACGAGCATACAGTCCTTTGACTACCGAAGGAAGAAGCCCAGATCCCCCCATGGGGGGATCGCGCGCGGCGGCGATCCAGTCTATTTTTCAAAATAAACTTCCGCCGGTGTCCTATACTCAAGCCCTTGGTGAGGCCTCTTTTCGTTATAAAACTCAAAATACTTTTTTAGGCCTTGCCTTACATCTTTCAAGCTTTCATACCCTCTCAAGTAGATGTCTTCATATTTCACACTTCT
>JAAKFB010000037.1 GCA_011065235.1 Chlamydiota bacterium
CGCTTCACTTCGAGTCCAAACGAAAGCCAAACTATTGGCTTTCTCCGCCCACAAAATAGCTTCGCGATTTTGGGGGCGGTTGGACTCGAACCAACGGAGACCGAAGTCGAGGGATTTACAGTCCCTTGCAATTGCCACTATGCGACACCCCCGAGAAAAAGTATGCTGGCGAAAGGAATTGAACCCTCAACCGTCCGATTACAAGTCGGGTGCTCTACCAATTGAGCTACACCAGCATAAGATGCGAGATTGTATCAAATAGGGCATTTGATCTCAAGATGCTACAGCTACAGAAGGGGAATGGGGGAAGACTTCGATATAGCGCTCGATACAGCTGCGGCTCTCGAAGGGGATATCGAGGTTGATAAGTTCAAAATTTCCTTGAGAACCTTTCACGGGGATGATTCGGTCTCCAAGTGTCCAATGGTGCAGGGTTCGGAGGTTAAAGTCATAGAGCAACTCCCATTTTGAACCGTCAGAAAGCTCAATAATGCCGTCTCCATTGTAGCATTTTGCAAGAGAGGGGAAGAGTAGATAGGAATTGAATGTGAGGGCAACAGTGGGCGTGTAATGGGGTTTTGTGAGGTTCTGCAAGACAAATCCTGGATGATGAATCACGCGGATGGTGACTTCATCTCCTTCAGTCCACTTGCGCAAGAGGTTTTCACTATAGGTGTCAGGGGTCCACTTCCAAACAGAACCATCTGTCAGAGTAATGAGAGCCACGGTAGCCCCAAGCTGGGAGCGGTAGCTGATCGATTCGATTTTACGAGCTAGCTTGTTTTCAGCAGAAACGATGGATGTAAGAAGAATGAGTAGTAGGGCAAGCATTTTCATGAGAAACATTTTGCAAGATTTTGTTGAATCTCTGCAACCATTTCTATATATCGAAAAGGATGAAGTTTGATCCAACATTTAAAGAGCGCTTTGGAATCTCGACGCCCATTCGCTATATCCACGATGTTACTATTGAGCCGCGATGGCAAAAAGGCTTTGAAAAAGCTTGGAAAAAGCTCATGAAAGAGACGGTTCCCAATACCTCTGCTTCTCGCCGGAGGGTTTTTGATGCTTTTTTGAAACGAATCGAAAAATTAGGGGATGATCTTCCTTATACAAAGCGGGTGTCGATCCGCTATATCAGTAAAAAAGTGGGGTATGGGGTATTTGCAAAAGAAAATATTGCTCCCTATAGTATTCTCAATCACTACGGAGCAGTTTTAAAGCCCGATAAGGCTATTGCAACTGAGAATGACAGCACGTTTATGCTTTCGGATTTTGAAAGCTATTCTCTAGATGCGCAAAAAGCGGGAAATTGGTGCCGTTTTATGAATCACAATCCCGAAGAGGATAAAAAAACCAATGTGATCGCTTGGGAACACTATTCCAAGTGGGGACCGCGGATTATCTTTACCGCATGCAATCGAGGGATCAAAAAAGGAGCCCAACTTCTCTATAGCTACGGGGATAGCTACTGGGAAGAGGATGGGTTTTTAAAACTATAGAGGTCATATGCCAGTCATTTTTCTCATTCTTGGACTTGCCGTTTTTTTTCTACACCGGATCTTCCAGAAAAAGCCACAAAAAGAGACTCTTCGGCTTTTGCTGTTTTATTTGGTCTTTTTCTCATTTGGGGTGAATCGAGTATTCGATTTCATCGCTCAGGTTTTTTTCTCTGAAAAAATTGCCGCGATCTTGGGATTTACAGCGGGAGGCGCATTTCAGTTTCAAGTTGGAGTGGCGAGTCTGGCCCTTGGGGTCTTGGGGATTTTGTGCTTTTGGCTCAGAGGGGGATTTCTCTTCGCTGCCGTTTTAGGAAACGTGATTTTCCTTTGGGGCAGTGCCCTAGGGTATCTTCTCTATTCAGACAGCGCAGGCGTCTACTTTTGGGCAGACGCATTAATTCCGCTATTTATCCTCTACATCTATTGGCTTTGTGTTAGAGACCGTCGCTGAACTCAGAGAAGGTCTCTTAGAACTCGAACTTCGCGCGGATGACAAAGCCACCATAGTCGAGGTTGTGCTCTGAGCTCACAGTATTTGTGAAATAGTTTAGGGCTCCAGGGCCATTGCCGCCATCATTGAGGGATCCCACATTTCTGTGGTAGAGACCGTGTTGAAACCATATGTGATGCTCCCAACCTATTTCTAGGGTAGAGCGGTAGCGATCACAGCACCACATTTCTTCCCAGCGCGCACCGATTGCCAAGTCGAGAATCGGCTGCATTTTGAAGAAGCACTCTTTTGCAGTGCTATTGATATCAATGGTTGGTGTGAGAGGAAGTTGAATTCCAGTAGATTCAACGAAGGTTTCTCGAGATTTGCCTTCAAATTCTCCCCAGAGAAGAGCCACATCGAGGTTTCCAAAAAGAGAAAAATTGCGGCAATCGGTGCGGCAATAATACCAAGTGGGCTGGATCCCGGTCATAAATCCCGCTCCCCAATTTCGGTTGCGGTACTGATTTTTGGAATCTCTTGATTGGAATGTTGTACTTCCTGTGCTTGTTGGGAAAGTTGTTCCCTTCACTGCAAAGCGGCTTCTTGTCCAAGCTCCCCGTAGAGCGACATAGGGACGGAGGGTAAAACAAGGACTAAGCCAGTATTTGCGCCCAAGCTCTAGGTCGATTTGATTAAAGTCCAAACGCCATTTTGCTGACATTTTTTGAAAAAATGGACTTGTACCGTCACTCTGAGAAGTAAAGGATTGATTGATCCAAGGATTCAGAAAGCCTTGTTGATTGGCTCCAGGCTCATTGGGCTCAAAGGTAAGAGTGGCTGTGGAATCGGATTTGCTATTATGGAAATAGGTCCAGTTGAGGTAGTAATCCCAACCATCACATCCTTGATCCCAGCCAATTGCCACACGGCAGCCAGGGTCCCAGGCTGCATCGAGATGCTCATAACTACTAGGGACGGCAAAGAAATTGTTATTAACTATTGTTCCTCCAGGAACTGCGGGGATGACCGTGAAGCGTGTCGCATAGCTCAAATTTGTCTCGCGGGCATACCAGTATAAAAAGCTTACAGATACAGAGAGCCCGCAAGTGCACTGCATATCATAGTAGGCGGGGGTGTAGCACTCGCAATCGATGCACTCTTTTGGCTCAGAGATGCAGCAAGGCTCATAGCTGCTGCTAGAATAACATCCACAATTGTAAGAGTCATCACTTGTGCATTCTTCGGAAGTGTCTCGCTGGCTCTTTTGATGCTCGCGTGCACGATAGGAGCGTTGCATATCAGTGTCTTCTGCAATTTGATCGTCATCCATATAGAGTTCATCTTCACTGAAATAGGTTGAATCTTCCGCTATAGGGTTGAAATAGAGACAATCATGGTCATAGGCCAAAAGGCCAGACGCGGCAAATAGGCTTAAAGCAATTAGATGTTTTTGCATCGCAATCCTCAAAAAAGTTAAAATAATTTCTTAACCAATAAATAATTAAAATAAACATTTAACGTAAAGAAAAAAATTTAAACTTTTGGGGATCTTCCTTAGAAATCGACTTTTAGTCTGACGACAAAACCTCCATACATAAGGTTGTGTTCGGTATTGATCGAATTGGTAAAGTAGTTAAACGCTCCAGGTCCGACACCGCCGACATTGACACTTTGAACACTGTGATGATATTCGCCGTGTTGGAACCAGACGTGGTGTTCCCAACCGATATCTAAAGTGGAGCGATAGGCATTGCAGCACCACATTTCTTCCCAACGAAGTCCAATGGCGACGTCGAGCATAGGGTGCATTTTGAAGAAGTCTTCATTGGCTGAACTCGTAGCATTTACATCTACAGTAAGGGGATCTTCTGTTCCAGTAGCCTCAAAGTAGGTTCCTCGTGGGCTTCCGTCAAATTCGCCCCAAAGAAGAGCAGCATCGAGGTTTCCATAGAGAGAGAAATTGCGGCAATCGCTGCGGCAAAAATACCAAGTGGGCTGGAATCCTGTCATGAACCCAGCACCCCAGTTACGATTGCGAATCCGGTCGTTCGAGCTTCTTTCGATAATCGTCATTGAAAGATCTTCTTGCGGTCCAGAAGAGCCTTTCACAGTGAAGGTCGTTTTAGTCCAAGCGCCGCGGAGTCCGACGTAAGGGCGCATGGTGAAGCATTCACTGAGCCAATACTTACGACCGAGCTCCAAATCGATCTGATTGAAGATCAATCTCCATTTGGCGGAAATTTTGTCAAAAAATGGGAAGGCTCCTTGGCTTCCAGAAAAGTACGCTTGGTTGTTCCACAGATTTAGGAATGCTTGTTCTTCTTCTATAGGAGAATTAGGAGTGAAGGATACGATTCCCGTAGAATTGGAGGCGCGATTTTGGTAGTAGGTCCAATTCAAGTAGTAGTCCCATCCGTCACATTCAGAGTTCCATCCAAGGCCCACGCGAAATCCGGGCTCCCAATCTGCTTCGAGATGGTAGTATTTTTGTGGAACGAGTCTGAAATTTGTGTTCACAATGGTTCCGCCGGGAACTTCTGGAATCGTAGCAACGCCTACTGCGTAAGGTAAATTGGATTCACGTGCATACCAGTAAAGGAATTCGCCTTCTAGGAAAAATCCACAACTGCATTGTAGATCGTAAAAGGCTGGAGTGTAGCACTCACAATCGATGCATTTTTTGGGCTTTGGCACGCAGCACGGCTTGCAGCAGCAGGGAGAGGAGCAGCAAGTATTGCAATAGCCGGTTTGTTCATTATTTGAATTTGTCTGCGCAGTATCTTCAGCGATTAGACCAGCTGTTGCGATCATGCTTAAGGCAAGGAGTTGCGTTTTCATCAATAGTCCTCTAGTTGGAGTTGAAAAGGACTCTTGAGTTTACATACTCAGGGATTTTCATAAAAACAAAAAAGCACCCCGAAGGGTGCTTTTGAATACGTTTTTCCGAATTGCGATTAGAAATCGAGGCGGAGTCTAACGACCAGACCACCGAGCATAAGATTTCCTGTTGCTTCAGCAAAACCTCTGAAACCAGACTCAGCAACTACAGGGGATGCACCGACACTTGCCGAAGTGAAATCATAGGATTTGATCCGGTGGTTTTGGTCAAACCAAATGTGGTGTTCCCAGCCGATATCTAATGCAGAGCGCATTGAATCGCAGCACCAGCATTCTTCCCAACGAAACCCAATGGCAGTATCCAAGATTGCAGTCATTTGGAAAAATTTATGGTTGAATGAGTTGCAATAATTAGGATCAATAGTTGTCGTTCCATTTGAGATGGACGTACCTAAATAAGTCTCTCTTTTTTGTGCTTCAAATTCTCCCCAAATAAGGGCAACATCGAAGTTCGAAAAGAGAATAAAGTTGCTACAGAAGTGCCAATTGGGCTGTAATCCACCCAAAATTCCAGCACCCCAGCAACGGTTTCTAAAGCGATCTTTAAAACTAAAGGCAATGGTATCGCTAGTCAATTCATTTTCGAAATTTCTTGTAGAGGTGGTTTGGAAAGTTGTCTTGTGCCAAGCACCTCTAATAGCAGCATAGGGGCGTAGGGTGAAGCATTTGCTCAACCAATATTTACGACCAATTTCCAAATCAACCGAATTGTAATTTTGCAGCTGCCATCTTGCTGAGACTTTATCAAAAGTCAGCAAGTTGCTGTTAATGTTGTTGTCGACGTTAACGTTGTGGAAGCTCGCATTGATCCACGGATTGAGAAGAAGAAACTCATCTTCTGCCGCATACATCGGGTCAGTAGTTGTTCCAATTAGTGCATAAGTGTTATCAACAGTAGTGGATCTAGTTTCTCGGTTGCGCATCCAAGTCCAATGGAGAAAGTAATCCCAACCATCACAGCCTGAGCTCCAGCCGACTCCAACGCGGAATCCGGGTTCCCAATCGGTATTTATGTTTTGGATTCTATTAGGAGCAAAAACAAGTCTAGGTTCAAGGACTTCGTCAGAGACGACTGTTCTTGGCTTTGCTTGAATTTTTGCTGCATAACCTAGATTTGTCTCGCGTGCGTACCAGTAGAGGAATTCAGCATCTAGGAAAAGTCCCCAGTCGCATTCAAGATCGTAGTATGCAGGCGTATAGCATTCGCAATCGATGCATTTTTTTGGTTTTGGCACGCAACAAGGTTTGCAGCAGCAAGGGCTGCAGCAGCACGAATTGCAATATCCATTTTGTTCCTGATGAGTTCCTGTCTCTGCAGCATCTTGAGCGATTAGCCCAGATGTCGCGACGAGACTTAAAGCTAGAAAATGTTTTTTCATCGATCGACCTCGAGTTGATGTTGGAATGAATCATTTATTCTAGGCGCATAAAGTTTTTATGAAAACAAAAAACCACAAAAAATCAAAAATGCATTCGCGAAAAGGCCATCGAAAACCTAGTGGCAACTGGATTTTTTTATGGAAAGGGGATAAACTTAGTCATCATGAAAGCAAACACTGTAGAGCATCAGATTTTCGATCACAAAAGATGGAAGCGGAAAATTTTTGCTAAACTTTTGCGTAAAAAAAGCTTCCGCAAACGGTTCTTTCAAAGCGATTTTTTCTTTCAGCAAATGATGGAGTATTCTCCCATTCCCTGCCAACCTCTCGCATCTCTTGCCTGCTGTGAGCAGCTTGTATTTGAGAACTTTTTGTCGCGCAATGGCAACTTATCACCTTATGAGGTGATGGCGATTTGTGCGCTTATCCAAGAACGCAAGCCTCAAAACCTTCTTGAGATTGGAACCTTTGATGGGAATACAACGCTGCAAATGGCTCTAAATGCTCCGGAAAAGGCGCTTGTTCACACAATTGATCTTCCACCGGGCAATGTCCAAACGATGCAACCTGTTCTAAAGAGCGATCTCCAATTCATCTATGATGAAAAAAAACAGCGACGCAAATTTGAAGAGACGAAGGTCGCGCACAAAGTGCGTCAACATTTTGGCGACTCGACTGCTTACGATTTTGCAAAATTTACCGAAAATGGACCATTAGATTTGATTTTCATCGATGGGGGACATAGCTATGAATGTGTCAAAAGCGATACGGAGAATGCTTTAAGGGTGGTAGCAGATCACGGATGTATTCTCTGGCATGATTTCACCCCGCATTTTGGAGGGGTTTTTCAGTTTTTATGCGAACTTTCCAAAAAGCTTCAACTCGTCCACATTGAAGGGACGAATCTCGTTTATTATTCACCCTGAGAGGGTATTTATGAATTGCTTCTCATCGCCAAGAGCTAAGATTTTTTTCTAGGAGAATGCCTGGAAAGCGGAGCAAACTCAAATTGAGTTTGTGGAGCTTGAAGAGTTTCTCATAGGGAAAAAGATAGCTCTTATTGGCGGTGGAATGAATTTATAAACACCCTCATAAGAGGGCTAAAATCTCTAAAAGCACAGCTTCCTTCGATTTATTGGAGTCGATGTTGTGAAGGGTTTTTTGCTTTTCATAATAGCCGATCAGGGGAGCTGTTTGGTCGTGATAGACCTTAAGGCGGTTTTCAACAACTTCCTCGGTATCGTCGCTTCGATGATAGAGCTCTCCTTCGCAGCGATCGCATTTTCCCTCTTTTTGAGGAGGGGAATAGACGAGATGGTAGGGGGTCTGACACGACTTGCAAATCTGCCGTTTGGTGATCCGCTCGACAATCAACGCATCGGGGACGTCTAGATTGATGGCAATGATGGGAGTATTTGAGAGGCGTTTTTGTAGAGTTTCTGCCTGTTGGAGATTACGGGGAAACCCATCGAGAATATACCCCTTTTTACAATCGGGTTTTTCGATGCGTGCAAAAAGCATATCGAAAATCAGCTCATCGGGCACGAGGTTTCCCTCGTCTATGATACTTTTGGCACTTTTCCCCAAAGCGGTTCCATTTTTGATATTTTCCCTTAAGAGATCTCCAGTTGAGATATGGGGAATTTTCATTTTTTCTTTCACAAGAGTTGCTTGGGAGCCTTTTCCTGCGCCAGGAGGGCCGAGCAAAATGACTACCTGTTTTTGGGTCGCTTGTAAATTGGCCATGAGTAACAATAGTGGTAAGAAAAATTTAATGACTGCCCCCATCATAACATGGAGCCAAACCTCGGGTCTACGTTAAAATTTTCTTCCAAAAATAGTTCGAGAGAATTTTCGGTAGATATTTTTTTGATTGGTTCGAAAACGGGGGAAGGTAGAGAAGCAACATCGAACCACTGCCAGTTTTCGGTTTTATGTGGCTCTTTGTTTTCTAAATTGCCCGAGAATTCTGAGACGAAAGTGAAGAGGCTAAGATGGTGCTTGTTTTCTTTGGGATATAAGACTTCTCTCCAAGGGCCTTCAATCACAGTTTTTGCGAGTAGTCCTGTCTCTTCTTCGAGCTCTCGTGTGGTGCATGCGGTAACTGTTTCCCCAAATTCCAGATGCCCGCCCGGAAAGCCCCAAGTTCCTTCTCCATGGCTATTTTTTCTTTTACCGAGCAACACTTTTCGCTCATTTAAAACGAGAATTCCGATACCGACTTTTATTTGCATCTGCTACAATTACCATTATGAAAAATTTCTTTCTTGTTTTCCTATTTTGCCATGTATTTGCTTTTGGCTCGAGGGAATTTTCCGATTTTGACAAATTTCAAGGACGGTGGACACGTGCGGATATGGAAGAGCGCTTGGGACTTTTCCTCCAAAAAGATGGTCGCGTGGCAAGCTATTTTTCCCTTTCAGATGACGCCCTTGTCATTTATAACGCTCCCGAGACACAGAAAAATCGCGAAGCGGAATACGAGCTAAAGCTCGCCCCTACCAAAAACGAATCGGGCTCTTATGAAAAAAAGCAAAAGAGCCTCGTTGGCGTGAAAATTGCAATCGATCCTGGCCACTTGGGAGGGCCCTACGCCCGCTTGGAAGAGCGCTTTATTGATATCCCTCCGTCTTTAGAAAGGCCCGAGCCCATTCAATTCGATGAGGGAACGCTCAGTTTTTTGACAGCCGTCTATTTGAAAATTCTCCTTGAGAGGGAAGGGGCGATTGTCATGATGACGCGTGATCAAGTGGGAAAAGGGGTGTATGGCGAAGATTTTTTTGATTGGCTCAAAAAAAATCCCGATCTTTGGAAAGGAGAGATTTCTCTCAATAAGCTGTTCCGCAGGTTCTACAATCCTCTCGATTTGCGTGCACGAGCAGCGAAAATCAATGCGTTTGAGCCCGATTTGAGTATCGTGATCCACTACAACTCCCATGAAGTTGAGGAGGAATATTCCTCGAATCATTGTGTCGCCTCGAGTAATTACAATTTGGTTTTCATTCCCGGTGCCTTTTGTCGCAATGAGTTAGTAGAGTATGAAAACCGTTACGAATTTTTGCGCTTACTTGCAAGCGAGGATTTGCCACGGTCGATGCAATTGAGCTCAGAGATTTTAAGGGAATTTAATCATCAGCTCGATGTTCCTGTTGTCTCGAAAATAGACGGGGCTCACTACCTTGATAAAGTGTGTATCAAAGTGGAAGATGGGATCTACGCCCGGAATCTCGCTTTGACTCGTTTGATTCATAGTCCAGTTTGTTATGGCGAAACGTTGATTCAAAATAATATCAATGAATGCATCAATTTGAATCGACGAGATTTTGTCATTGATGGGCGTCCTTGTTCCTCTCGCATTAAACAAGTTGCAGAGGCCTACTTTGCAGGAATCAAAAACTACATTTTGCTTTAGAGAGTGTATGCGAAGTCATTCCGCGGGCTGCTCGAGCATAAAAGAGCCCTTTTTTATGTCGCTCGCAGGACTATTCGAGAGCTATCGAGTCCCTAGTTACTTGAAAGGCTCATAATTTCATTCCATCATAGGCAATTTCAACGGCGACATTGAGTTCTTCTGCAAGAGATGAGATTTGTTTTTGCGCTTTGTTTTCATGCGTGACAATAGCGCTCCCACAATGGGTGACAATCATTTTAGGAACTTTCATTTTTTGACACCAAGTGAGCTGTTGACGCACATTGGCATGTCCAAAAATTTGGTCCGTTCCTTTCACTTTTCGAATCATCGGGCGCGTAATGGTCGCTCCATCTCCAATATAGAGTTCAATCCTTTTAAGCGCCTTTTCCATCTTTTCAATCCAAGCCACATCAGGAGCATAAAAGAGGCGCATATTCCCACGCGTGATCCGGTAGCCGACAGCTGGGCAACGAATGGAGTGCAAAAGTTTAAAGGCTTCGAATTGGATCCCTCCAATCCGCTTTTTTTTGTAAGGTTCGATAATGCGGCGTTGGCTTTTGGGAATGGGGAATCGATCAAGGAGTTTCCAGGTCTGTTTTGTCGCCCAAACCGGGCAGGGAGCTCCCTCTTTGAGACCGTACGCGTGATCGGGATGAGCATGGGTCAAAATGATATGATCGGGGCGCATCCGTTTGATTTTTTTCAGCCAGGTTTCTCCGCAATCGATCATGACGCGACTTCCCTCATGAGAAAATAGGGTGGCCGTATGCATGCTGTGCCGCTTTGATTTTGGCTTGATTTCCCCGCGTGTTCCTAAAAATGTAACCTGCATTTTAGCCCTATGAAAATCGGATCGGGATAAAAAGACCGGTGAAGGCCATCACGGCAAAGAAAATCAGATAGGTTCCAATCACCCATGCCCACATTTGCCCCATGGGTAAAGTGGGGGGCTGGTGATCCATGGTCATTCCTTTGGACATCATTCCGTGTTTAATCATTTTTCTCACCATCCACGAATTGATCGGATAGGCGATGAGGAACCCAACAATGGTTGCGAGAGACATCGTGCCCCAAAAATAGGGTTTGAAGGGATCTGAGGCGATGGGATAATGATATTTGATCCAGACGATGATGGGAAACATGCCCGTCATCACCATGTTCATGGAGACGGTCTCAGCAAAAATGGTCTTTTTCACTGCCAACCAATACGCAGGGAACATCGTGCGCATGAAAAGGGCTTGGAAAATGAACAGTCCGAAGAGATAAGCCGCGATATACTCGAGGATCACTTCAATTCCGTTGGGAACATCGAAGAAATGCAAAATTGCTGCCATCAAGATGATTGCAGTGGCATCTCCCGCGACACAGTGGATGAGCGATCCGGTTGCTTGCTTCCAGTGAACATCGATGAATTGGTCATGAGTATTGGGCATGGGCTGGCGGCAGGAAACAAAATAGAGAAAAAGCCCCAAAGGTCCCGTATAGAGGATAACCAAGGCCCAAGCCAGTGTCATCACCCTCATGGAAGGGGTATTTGTGAACTGATCCCATAGGACAAAGATCAAAGACCCCAAGGTCAGCAAAAACCAAAGAAGAAGAACACCATCGATCATAATTTTCCTATACGAAACCTTTTCTGAATTCATTCCACCGCCAATAAGAGCCCTCTTTTTCCCTATTAGAAAAAAATCTTGGCCCTTGGCGATGAGAAGCAATTCAGAGAAGGTCTCTAAGTTTGAGGGCATTTTGGGGAGCATATCCCTTCTCATCATTATCGAAGTAACAAAACACCTCGATCCCTTTTCTAGCCCACATTAAAAAATCTTTTGCCCAGTTGTCAAGAGTACGAGAAGAATAACTGCCTTGGTAGGCTCCTTTAGGGCCATGCAAGCGTACGTAGACGAAAGGAGCTGTGATAAGTTTAGGGGTCCGTTGGCCTGCGATTTCATAGAGACAAAGTGCATGTTTGTGTTTTTTCAAAAGGGCATATACTTCTTCGCAGAGCCAAGAGGGGTCGCGCAGCTCAAAGGCAAAGCGATATCCCTTCGGCAACTCCTTCAAAAAAGTCTCGAAGCGCTCCAAGTTTAGAGACCATTTCGGGGGGAGTTGGATGAGGATGACCCCGATTTGGCCTTTTAAATACTGGATGCGTGCAAAGAATCTCTTTAACGAGCTTTAGGAATCTTTTAGCCTCTTCACATGGGTGATATAGCGACTGGCTTTTACAAAGAAAAGAACATCTTTGGGCACATTCTCTTTCCACTTTTGGAGATTCATTATTATCATCAGTTTATGGAACTTGATATTGATTTTC
>JAAKFB010000038.1 GCA_011065235.1 Chlamydiota bacterium
AGGCTGATGATCTGCTTTGGCTCGAATTGGCGCAATAAAATGCTTTCAGAAGAAACACTCACAGAGTTTCTCCAGCTCATTGATGAAACTCTCTCTCCCTTTTTTATTTTCGTCTTTGGAAATGACGAGGAAAGAGAAGTCGCCGATCGCCTCGAAAGAGCTTTTTCTCGCAATAGTCATGCTATTGGCAATATGAGCTTACCCCTTTGGCAACGCTTTATGCAGATGGTGGAAGGGGTGATTGCCATGGATTCCGCTGCTTTGCATCTGTGTGCGACGACGATGACACCATGCTTCAGCCTTTTTGGCCCATCCTCTGCCGCTTATTATAAACCTCTCGGAAAACAGCATTATGCATTTCAAGGACCATGTCCGTATGAAGTGGAATTTGAGAAGCGGTGTCCCCACTTGCGCAACTGCCAATCGGGCTCCTGTTTGCGAGATGTCTCTGCGGACACTTTATTTGAACACTTTCAAATATTTTGGACAGGCGTCTCAAAATCAACCGTTCTAGCAACCGTTTGAGCCATTTTTGGCGTATCTGGAAATACCTCTAGCTCGGACATTTCATTCACTGTGAACCATTTCCCGTCAGTTAAAGTGCCTCCGACGGGCTTGGCGACAAAAATAAAGTCGATGTGCTGGTGAGCCGGCTCATTGCCAATGGCGGGAACCGACTCCAAGAGACAGCTAAAAGGACGCTCGATGCTCTTCGCATTCCAATCCTCAAACCAAAGATTTTCTTGATGCAAGAAGACGATTTCAAGGCCCGTTTCTTCGCGGACCTCACGGCGAGCCGCCTCAGATGGGGTTTCATTTGCCTCCACGTGTCCACCTGGAGCTACCCATTTTTTGTGCTTGAGGTGAAAGAGAAGTAAAAACTTTTCTTGATCTACGATGTAGCAGGTCGATACAAATTGCCTTATCATTGGCTAAATGATAAAATGTTCCTGATAATTTTTGGAGGAAAAAATCATGAAAAGCTTTGAACAGCTCATAGAAGTTGCTGAAATTCTCAACAGCCCAGGGGGATGTCCTTGGGACCTAATACAGACCTTTCAATCCCTGCGTCCCTATATTCTAGAAGAAGCACACGAAGCGCTCGAGGCGGTAGACCGCAATGAAGATGAAGAGATCATCGAAGAGTTAGGCGATCTCTTATACACCGTGATCTTCTATGCGATGGTGGCTAAGCGCGAAAAGCGATTTTCCCTCGAAAACATCCTCGAGGCTCTCAAAGCCAAACTCATCCGCAGGCATCCCCATGTATTTGCCGACACAAAAGTCGATTCAGTAGAAGACGTCATCCGCACATGGGACAATGTTAAAAAAGAAGAGAAAAAAGATCGGAAAAGTCCCTTTGATGGGATTCCAAAAGCCCTTCCCTCATTGCAGCGTGCACACAAAATCTTGGGACGGATCAAAAAGCATAAAGTAGCTCGAAAGTCCTTGCCCGCAAATACCCGCTCCAAAGAGCTTGCATCCAAAATTTTCGAAGTTGTGGAAACAGCCGTCGAGGAAGAAGTCGATATCGAAAGCGCCTTTCGTGAAATGCTCACTGATTTAGAGTTGGAGTTGCAGTCAACTCAAAGTTGAGATAGTCTGTGGCACATGAGGAAACTCTTCCCAGCTACTCTACTTCTTATTTGCGCAAACTTGCAGGCGGACGATTATTGGTGTTTGGATAAACACGTATCGATTCGTGGCGACTATGGTTATATCCGCCGTCAAGAAATCCGTGATCTCAGACTTGTTGAAGACACGTCTGTCATGCAAGAGCTCAACGGCAATTTGAAGGCAAAAAAGGTAATGGATACCGAGGATTTGGTCGATCAGTTTGGCTGGGAATCGGCGATTCGGGGTGGTTTGACCTATCACAGCAGTGAATGCGCCTCTCTCGAAGCGCTTTATACCTACTTTTACCCATGGGAAGGCACAAGGACTGTCAAAGCCGATGGAACGTTGCAAATTCCCTTCGAAGAATTCTCCATTTTTTCAGATTATGTCAATGCAGATAGGGCAGAGGGAAAGTACAAATCCCAGCTTCAAAATGGGGAATTCAACTATTGGGGACACCTCACTCCTCAGCGGGTCAACTATTTTTCTTTCTCATGGAATCTCGGCTTTCGGGCAATGTATTTGAGGGAAGATTTGGACTTGCTGTTCACCAAAGGATCAAACCAGTCACTCTATTCGATTGACACCTACGATATCCTCTATGGAGCGCAGCTGGGAGCGGTCCTAGAAGTCAATCCCACATGCCATTGGACATGGAGCTTCATGCTCAAAGGGGCAGGGTTTTTCAATGTAGCCCGCAATGAAGTCTGTATTCGGGATGAAAACAACGAAGTCACACTGCGTGAATACACCAAAAGGAAGTGGACAGACAGCTGGCTTCTCGAGGCATACGGCGAGATTGCCTATCACTGGAATTCCTGGCTGAGGTTTCAGTTTGGGTATCAAGGATTCATCCTGACAGGACTTGTCTTGGCTCCCGAGCAACGGGACGTGAGAGCAACAACCAGTCGTCGCATCAAAGATAAGGGACAAATCGTCATCGATGGGATGTATGCCGGCCTAACTCTGAGCTTCTAGTTTGTTGAAAAAATTTCTCTAAGAAAGGTTTTAATAATTCAACTTGTCCCCTATCGCTATTTTGGGCGCGAGCGAGCGGAAGAGATACAAGATTAAGGACTGCAACTGTACAAAAAGATGACTTCGTCTCTTTTTGTAGCGGTTGCAGACCACTCAAAAAAAAATGACCCTGGAAGCAGACATGAAGGTGGATGGAATCCCAGTTGAATGCTCTTTCAGTCGATCGATTGTACTTTCATGAATTATAGTTAAATCGATATATTTTTTGACAAAATTATAGCTAAAAAGATATAAGAGGGGGTATGAGAACTGCTTTTGCTGAAAAACAGCTCATCGATACTATTTTGCGGAAAGGGAAGAGGCTAAAAAAGGAGCTGATCCAGGGGCCGGGAACTCTACTGCGTCTGGTTAGACGCAGGCTACGAATCACTCAAACGCAGCTTGCAAAAATTTCTGGTGTCCCCCAGACAAATATTGCCAGTATTGAATCTGGTAAAAAAAGACCTACCTTGGCAACGCTGAATAAGCTTTTTGCGGCGATGAGTTTTGAATTAGCGATCACGCCAGTTTGCTCTAGTTCACCAGATGAATTAATTCGTGCTCAGGCGCAAAAGGCTGCCAAAAAAAATTTAGATCCTGTTTTTAGCACAATGGCATTGGAGGATCAAATCCCAAGCCCACGAAAGATCAAGGAAATGATCAATAATGAAGCTGGTAGGTTAATGGAATCGGAAACGGCGAGAATATGGGATGAGTGACGGAGCAACTGTATTCAATGATCTGCGTTTTGGATGTGGAGGACTTGTTTCTTGTCCCAGGAAGAGAGGTAGGTGAATGCTTTTGCCCCTTTGATGTTGAACGGGTCAAGTGTGAGATCGATGCAACGGTATTGCCCTTGGGCAATATCCCCATTTTTGACCGTCATGGCATATGCGCCTTCAATGTCATTCGTGATTAAGCAATGCTTGAATTTGGAAAATTGCTTTGCGAATTGCATTATCTGGTCATTTGTGAGGTGTTGCAGAACGTCTTTGCAAATGAGTAGATCAGCAGGGGGCAAATCCTTATTGACGACATCGGCTTGGTGGAAAGTGACCGTGGGCGATGCAAACTTCTGCAGATCTTTTTCGATGACCGATTTCACTACATCAATGCCTGTATAGTGGGCTCCATTCCAGTCGAGATATTGAGAAAATTCCCAATCTCCACAACCGACGTCCACGATGCTTTGAATGTTGTGCTTTTTGACGAAATCCTGAAGGAATTTCATATAGGGCGCGGCAATTTGAACGGATGAGCCATATCCCGAAGTCCCTTCTCCTTGAGCGTTTTGTCCCCAAACCCGTTTTTCGTAAATATCTGTGAAAGTCGTTTCTGCGTGGTCTTGGGCAAATCCAATTGAGCAAATAAAAAGAAAAAGAATTTTCATAGGCAAAAAAAAGCCGGAGAGATTTCTTGGCAACGGACCTAGATCCTTAAGGCTGCTACCTTCCGGTCCTGACCTGGTTCGGAGAGCCCGCATCCAAGAAGTCCCCGGCAAAAAGCAGTATTATGACACTTTTCGATTATTGATCCAATCGAAAGATTTATCAGTGAGATAACCAATCCCTACGCTTGCTCCAACGACTCCCAAGCCCCAAAACATACCGGCGAAGCTTTCGGAAGGGGTGTGACAAAAAGCGGCTGTGTTCGCAAGAAATGTAAAGTCTGTGAAGGCATAAGCTGTCGCCATTGCAATGGTGAACTTGGGAAATTTCGGATAGCTATATTTCCCAGTGGTTGCTTCAAAAACTTTTGCGATGATTACACCAAGAGAAATTTTGAGCATCACGTGACCAGAGCTATTGAAACTACCGCCTTTTAGACCTAGCAATTGAGCGTAAAGAGGATTTGAAAGAGATAAAGCTGCAATAGAGAGATATGTGGCAAGTTCTCCTTTTGATTGAAAGTTCATTTGAAAATAATGGGAAGCCTGAAATGAAATTTTTTTCCATAGGGACACGCCCTCTAGACGGTAACCCCTGACATTTTGAATCGCCCGGTAGATCAAGGGAGAGGCAGCAATTGTCGCAGATAAAAGAGCAAATGTTTTGAGTTCACTGTGTTTAAAGGAATTGATCAAAGGAAAGACAATATCCCTAGGATTGCAGAATTTTTCATAATCAGGGATTTGCATGGCCCTGCGGTAAATAATACCAGCTAAGGAGCCTAAAATGGGAGCGCACGTAGCCAAATAGGGAGTGTATGAAGCGAGTTTTTCAATGAGAGGGGGCTTATGCTTCCAAGTGGGTAAATGAGAATAAGAGACCGGTGGGCTAGTGGCAGGTTCCGGAGGAGCAGGAGCAGCAGGAGCAGCAGGAGCAGCAGCAGGAGCAATAGGCTTAGACCATGTAACTAAATTTTTTAATTGGGCGTAGCGGTTATAGAAAAAAGTGGTTATATTCTGAGAGAAAACTTTCCATGCGATCAAAATCACCCGACTAATGAGATAGCGTTCGCCATTCCAGGTGGTTTTAATTTCGGGGCTTTTAAGAGTTGTATAAGGCCTTAGTGGCGTATAACTACTTTCAATCATGAAAATATTATACTATGGATTCCTCTAAAATGTCAAGGGAAATAAAATTTTTATTTGCCAGATTCTTGGCGGATATTCAAGAGTTGAGATTCGGGAAAATGGAGTTTTAAAATATTTTCTACGCAATTATTTCTTCTGGCTAAGATATCAGCACTGAGTGCACAAAGTCCCACTCCAGATCCTTTTCCATATCCAGTGAAATAGGCTTTTTTTCCCTTGATCGCGATTGTGAAGTCGTTGCTCTGCAGGACGTTTTCTCCAAGTGCGCGTTGAAGGGCAAAGAAATCGAGATCTTTCGATTCGCTCTGCTCTGTGAAGCGGACCGCGTAGATCTTGTTTGTCTTTTCAGCGCGAAAAAAATCGATTTTAGTCAGGCGGGGAAAGCCCGCAATAGTGGCCAGGGTTTGCAGGGGAACGGTGGCTTTCCACTCACTTTTCTCGCGTTGATGGATAGAAGGGAGGTCGTTGACTCCTCGAGGAGTGTCGGAATTCTTGCGGAAAACAGAAAGGTAGGAGACGCTATGGCCAGCGTTGTTAGGACTCCAGGCTGCTGCAAAGGGCTTTTTTCTGTAACTGAGGATGAGATCGCGGGTCCGGTCAATGGCTTGTATAGCGGAGGCGTTTTGCGAAGCGCTATTTCCTAAATACCCTACTTTCTCAGCTTCGAATTGCCAACTCGCATAATTGTCTTTTTGGATGGTGTGATAGAGATGGGTTCGTTCAATTATCGCAATAGCATCTAAGGTTTCATTCGTGTATTTTTCATGGATTTTAGGTGGCAGGATTGCTTTGATGTAGTCTTCTGCATCGATCTCGTTGATGACATTGATTGTCCCTCCGATGCTATAGACTTCTACGGAGCCTTTGTATTGGATCCCATTGACGAGAATACTCGATTGAGGATCTGCAGGCACGATGCGGATTTCAAAAATTCCAGGAAGGGCTTCTCCCCAAGTTAGGCCTGTGTCGCCGGAGGTGATATGAGCGCGTTTTTTCTTAGAACCCATAGCAATGGGAGCGTCTGTTTTCGGATTATAGAGAAAATATCTCCCGCGCACTTCGACAAGGGCATCGTTGGAAAGTTTTGTGAGGAGTATTTTGACAGTTGGGCTAGATCCAAAGAGGGGAGTGAAGAGAAGCGAAAGAACGAGCAAGTATTTGATCATGATTCGAGCTCCTTGTTCAAATGTTCGTAGGCGTGCTTTGTCACCTCGCGCCCTCGCGGTGTGTGCCGTAAAAAGCCCTTTAAGACCAGATAGGGTTCATAGACCTCAGAAAGAGTTACAGGGTCTTCGCTAAGCGCTATTGCCAATGTGTTGAGTCCGACAGGGCCTCCACCATGATGATCGATGATGGTGGTGAGAAATTTTTTATCCATTTCATCGAGTCCTTTCTCGTCGATGGCGAGCATGTGCAAGGCCTCGCGTGTGGTTGAGAGATCGATGGGAGATTTTTTGTGGATTTGTGCAAAGTCGCGCACCCAACGCAAAAGGTGGTTGGCAATGCGGGGTGTTCCCCGCGAGCGGGAGGCAACTTCTAGAGCGGCATCTGTGTGGATATCGACCTGAAGAATTCTCGAGGTTCTTGTCAAAATTTTCGCCAAAACTTCGGGCTCATAGTAGTCGAGGCGGCAGGAGAAGGCAAAGCGGGAGCGCATGGGGCCGCTGACAAGTCCACTGCGCGTTGTCGCTCCAACGAGAGTGAAGGGCTTGAGCTGCACCTGGACGCTGCGGCTGCTCGGCCCGCTATCGATGAGGAGATCGAGAGAGAAATCTTCCATGGCGGAGTAGAGATATTCTTCAATGGATCGGTTAAGCCTGTGAACTTCATCGATGAAGAGGATATCGCCTTCTTCGAGATTGGTCAAAATCCCTGCCAAATCAGCAGCCCTTTCGATAGAGGGTCCCGACGTGGTGACGAGCTGAGTGCCCATCGACTCCGAGAGAATATTGGCCAAAGTTGTCTTGCCAAGACCAGGTGGCCCGTGGAAAAGACAGTGTCCCAAGGACTCTTTGCGTTGTTTGGCAGCTTCGATAAAAACGGTGAGACGTTCTTTTAACGACTCTTGTCCTAAAAAATCTGACAATTTTTTTGGACGCAAAGGAGTGTCGAAGGGAGGGTCTTCTTTGGTCCACGAGGATTGGATGAATGACTCTGGCATAAACGAAATTTAACTCTAGCTTGAAAACATCTGATAAAGATATATAATGCTTTCGAACATAAAACGAAAGCTAAGAAGGTACGTATGAGTTTGCAAGCGGATCGATGGATTCGGCGGATGGCCCAAGAACAAAAAATGATTGAACCCTTTGTGGATGGCCTTGTGCGCGAAATGGAGGGGAGAAAAGTGGTCAGCTATGGCCTTTCGAGCTATGGATATGATCTGCGCGTCGCCGATGAGTTCAAGGTCTTTACCAACATGAATAATTCGATAGTGGATCCTAAGGCATTTTCACCGAGTGCTTTTGTCGATGTGATCGGCGATGAATGTATTATCCCTCCCAACTCATTTGCCCTGGCAAAAAGTGTTGAATATTTCCGCATTCCCCGCGATGTACTCACCCTCTGCATTGGGAAATCGACCTATGCCCGCTGCGGAATTATCGTCAATGTGACCCCCTTTGAGCCCGAATGGGAAGGATATGTCACTTTGGAGATCTCAAATACGACCCCGCTCCCCGCAAAGATTTATGCCCACGAGGGGCTAGCCCAAGTCCTTTTCTTTCAAGCAGCTGAAGTGTGCGAGACCTCCTATGCAGATCGGAAAGGGAAATACATGGGGCAAACAGAAATTACTTTGCCCGTTGCATAATAATCTTTACTGCTCACAATAGGATATAAGATGAAAACCAAAGAGAGCACCTTCTATGCCTTTTTCTTCCGCTGTTGGTGGACGATCTTGCTCTTGCTCTTTTTCTATGGATTTTATCTACACGCCATGCACAAAAAAAAGCAGCTCTATGCTGAGCTTAAAAGCAAAGTAGACCTCGCTGAAAAACACCTCTACGCTGCGGTGGAAACCCGCCAAGACTTTCTTTTGCAACTCGAAAGCAAATCTGATCCCGCCTGGACAGAACTCCTCCTCAAAAAACACCTCGGCATGGTGCCGTTTGGGCAGACCAAGGTATATTTCGACAGAGAATGATCTATCTACTCATTGTCATCCTTATTTTGTTGATTTTGGGTTCCGCGCTGTTTTCTTCTTCGGAAACGGCCTTGTTTTCCCTCTCCTCAATGCAGATTCAGGCCTTTGGGAAAAGCAAAAATCGTAAAAAAGAACTGGTTACGAGACTTCTCGCTTCTCCCCGCGACTTGTTGATCACCCTGATCATGCTCAACGTGATCCTCAATATTTTCGTCCAAAACGTCGTTTCCAACATTTTTGGAGTCCTTTCTGGGTGGTGGGTCAATGTCGGTGTTCCTTTGGCCCTGACCCTCATTTTTGGAGAATTTATTCCCAAATCCATCGGCATTGCCAACAACGTCCGATGGGCACCACGTGTTGCGCCACTCGTCTCGAAAGTGAACAAATGTGTGTTGCCCATCCGCTCTCCCCTCATTCGCTTTACATCAGTCATTTCACGCATCCTCTTTTTCTTCCTAAAAGACGAGAAAGAGGTCTCCACCGACGAGCTCCAGCATGCCTTGCGCACTTCACGTGCACGGGGAGTTCTCGCCGAAGACGAAGCCGAACTCATGCGCGGATATCTCAACTTACAAGAATCGACAGCAAAAGGATTTCAGCGCCCGCGAGAAGAAGCCCTTCTCTTTGACATCGGGGAGCCGATTTCCAAGCTCATCCACCTCTTTGTCGATCAAGAATGCACGCGCATTCCCGTCTATGAAAACAAGATGGATAACATCATTGGAATCATGAGCAGTGGACAGTTTTTTCTTCATCGCGAGTCGCTCACCGAGAGCAAAGACCTTCTGCCACTGCTCAAAAAGCCCTTTTTCATCCCTGAAACCACTTCGGCTCAAATTCTTCTTGATCAGATGTATGAAAAGCAAGAATCCCTGGCAATCGTTGTTGATGAATATGGCGCTTTTTCAGGCCTCATCTCTCTCGAAGATCTCGTCGAAGCCGTCGTCGGGGAAATTTTCGATCGACGCGATGAAAAAAGCCGTTATACCCGTTCGGGAGACGATGTGATCATTGCCAGTGGGAAACTCGAAATCATGGAACTCGAGAGTCTTTTCGACATCACTTTGACAAGCCAGCACAACATGGTCACGCTAGGTGGATGGCTAATTGAGCAATTCGGGGAAATCCCCAAAAGCGGAACAAAGCACACCTACAAAAATTTCCTCTTTCATGTCCTCTCATCGGATGAGAAGCGCGTTCGCAGAGTTTACATCCGGAGGCTGTCCAGGTGATCGACTGGAAACTCTATCTCATCCTCACCTTCGTTTTCATCTTCACACAAGGATTTTTTGCCATGCTCGAGATGGCATGCGTCTCTTTCAATAAAGTCCGTCTTCAGTATTGGGTCGGCCAAAATAAGCGACGTGCCAAATGGCTCAGCTATTTGCTCAGCCGCCCCACACTCCTCTTCGGAGCAACCCTCATCGGCGTTAACGCGTCGCTCCAACTCGGCTCGGAGTGTTCCCGCCGCTTTTACGACGCCCTTGGTCTCAACCCCGATTGGGCGCCTTTAAGCCAAATCATCCTCGTGCTCATTCTTGCCGAGCTCGCTCCCATGTTTGCAGGGCGCCGCTACGCAGAACACGTTGCTATGCTCGGTGTTCCCATTCTCTACGTCACCTCGATCATTTTGCGTCCTGTCATTTGGTTCTTTGACCTGATTTGTCATGGAATTAACCGTCTTTTGCGCAGTCCGATGCGTGAAGGACTCTATCTCTCACGCGAAGATCTGCTGCACATGTTTGAAAAGAGAGAAGAAGAGGGCCGCCCTGCCAAAGAAATCAACACCGTTGTGGCCAACATTTTTTCCCTAAAAAGCCAGACTGCCAAAGACCTCATGTCTGAGCTCAATCAGATCCAGATGGTCCCTTCCTTCTGCAGTGTTGGCGAAATGCGCACGCTACTCAATTACAGCTATACCCCCTTTCTTCCGATCTACGAGCGGGATCCCCGCCACGTCCTCGGTATCGTCTATCCGCGTGATCTTTTGCGCATCACCGAAGAGCAAAAAGTCCGTGACTATGCCCGTCCAGCATGGTTCATCACAGAAAACAGCGCCATTTTGCAAATCCTCAAGCAATTTCGGCGCAATAACCAGAGCATCGCCGTTGTTCTCAATGATGCCGGTCTTGCCGTGGGATTCCTCACACTCGATGAGATTATCGATTCGATTTTTGGTAGAACGGACGATTGGGAGGCTTTTGAAGAAATGGCACCGCGCATGCACCACGTCATTGTCGACCGGACCTTCCCAGGCGATATGCACATCAAAGATTTCAATCGCAAATTTCACGTCCATCTTGAGCCAGATAGCGTCCAAACTCTAGAAGAGCTGCTTGAGAAAAAGCTTGGCCATCCTCCCGAGAAAGGGGAGAGTGTCCATATCGATCAGTTCGAACTCACAGTTGAGGACGCTCCTCTTATTGGGCCCAAAAAAATTGCCATCCGAACCGTGTACTGAAAAATGAACCTGTGTTAACATCGTGCCCCATGATGCAAGCTATTTCTGATTCTAGTTCTTCAATTTATATCTTAGGCGGGATAACGACCATCTTAGCTCTCGGTGTTGCCCATCAGGTCCTTTTAAATTGTGAGATTCAAAAACTTTCAAACCAAACTTCAGATTCCATACTAAAGAAAGTAGATGCGATCAAAAGGTATTTTTTCTTGAGTTCTGCTGCGGTATTTGAGCTCGATTTAAAAGCGTTAGCTGCATGCATCGATCTAAAAAGTACCGATCGTGGATTTGATTGCGCAAGCAAAATGGAAGGAAATATGTCAAATGCGCAGGTTGCAAATGAATCCAAGGCATTGTTTTGTTTTTATCAATCGATTCTCCATCGTCAAAGAAAAATGAGGAACAGCTTTTTCTCGTAACGAAAAATTAACTGCTACTGCAGTAAGTAAGCGCGTTCGTTTTCCACGGACACGATTTGCCGGAAAAAACAAACGACGAGGAGAAAAAACAATGTGGACCGAAAATTCCCCTTGTTCTTTGCTTCCCGCGCTTAGGGTTCCAATCGTTGGAGATCCAAATGATATAGAAGATTCGCGAAATATCTCTATTGATGTCAATGAGCTAACTGAGGCACAGTCTGATCAGAAACTGCATGTGAACAAAGAAGTCGTCGATGTCGTTATCACTGTTGACATTGTGGACGCTGACAATGTCGTCCACCCTGTTGCGAAGAAACCTACAAATACCCTCAAACGACTAAAGAAAATGAAGAAACTGGAGTTACAGGATCTTTGCGAAAAAGAAGACTTAGGAACCGCCGGTACGCGCCCCGTGCTTATTGCCAGATTGCGCAAGAAGTATGAGGGATAATATTTTGCTTCAAGAGGAAAGGAAGATTACAGATGACTTCTTCCAGTTGTTGTCCTTGCCGATTTAGTTTCACAGGGAACGTCGGTAGAGATTTAGCGACGACGGCTTTCTCGACCTCCAGTGCAACTTTCAATGAAATCAGCGTTTGCGAC
>JAAKFB010000039.1 GCA_011065235.1 Chlamydiota bacterium
CCATAGTACCCCTTGCGGACATCCCTGAAGGCAAAGATCTCCTCGCACAGCTCTGCCATCACCCCGATCTCGCTATTCGAATCAACGCAGCTTTTGCCCTTCTGAAGCACAGGGACCCTAGGTGTCGAGACGCTCTTTTGGAAATGTTGGTGCGCGATGTGCGTGATTTGGGACTTCAGCCTCAAATGTCCATGGGAAAGACCATGCTCGCGCTTAAGCCGGTTTTTTCGGCAGCGCAGCAAGCTAATAGTCTATTTGACATCCGTGCGGCGACACTGGCAATTCGGCAACAAATTCTACTTGATTGTATGCACCTATCAGAGGATGAATTTCTCAGAATGGCTGAACTGATTTTCGAAAGCAAGCAGAGCGATTTAATCCCAACCCTTGTCATCCTTCTAGAAAATCTACAAACCCCCAAGGCGGTAGATCTGCTCATACGGAAAGCTGAGCAGGCAGGGATGCCTCTGATCCGCGCCTATTGCAATCTGGCACTCTTTCGAATGAGGCAAGAGGGCCCCTATGAAAAACATTTAAACGAATGGATCACCCGCCACAAAGATAGTGAGATGATCCGCTTTCGCCCATTGGTCCCACTGGACCAACGGATCACGTCATCTCCGCATGAGCTGACTCCTGAAGATAGCTCTCGCCTTCTCATTGAATCGTATCAAACTCTTTCTGAAAAGCAGCAGGATAGTAGCATTGAAGTCCTCCTCGGAACCATACGCGATGGAAATCCAAAAAATCGCTATGTGCTTGCGGGACTTCTTCTCAGAACACTTCAATAATTATCCCTCTTGCGCTATAATTTTCCATTCATGAAATTGCGACTTCTGGCTTCTCTTATTGCTACTGCTCCACTCTTTGCGGATGATTTCGTTATCAATCTGAAAGATCCCGAATATTCTCAAGGTATCGTCAAGACGGAAAAGGGGGGTGTGATCACCGCTCCTAATTTGAGAATACAAGCTCGCAATATCACCTATATCAATACGAAAACCACCCAAAAAATCTGCGCTGAAGGCGACTTGATGATGGAGTATCAAGGGCGGATTTTTGTGGGGGAAAAGCTCCATTTCAATCTACTTGAAAAAACCGGGTATCTCATCGATGGGCGATCCAATGTAGGGATTTGGTATCTCGGAGGCGATTGTTTAGAACTACTTGAAGATGGCAACTTTATCATCAATGGCGCTTTCATTACGACGACTGTCAGTCGATCGAACCCATGGGAAATACGGGCAAAAATCGCAACAATCTCCGACGGCAATGCTCTCGCTGCCAAAAGTGTCTCCTTCAATGTCCTTCATGTTCCCGTCCTTTGGCTCCCCTCTTACAAGACCAGCTTGGTACGGTTAAAAGACTCCCCGATCCGCTATCGGATTTTATGGGACAAAGGCCTGGGCCCCCGTTTTTCCGCCCGCTATCGTTTCTTTTCCACAGACACATTCGCAGCTTTTGCCCGCTTTGATTACCGGATCATCCGCGGCCCCGGAGGAGCCCTCGAGGCCGAGTACAACTCCAAGGACAAGCGGACCTTTTTCCAAACCCGTAATTACGGCGCTTTAGACAAAATTTTCCCCGACGAAAATGGCTCTACTCGTTATCGTTTCCAAGGGATTTACAAAACGCATAGTGAAGATGACTATACCCGCTTTCATATGCAGTGGGACAAGATGAGTGATGACCGGATGGTCGGCGATTTTAAGGATCCCGACTTCGAAGTGAATACACAAAAAGTCACCTATCTAGAGTTTTCTCACTACAAAAGCTGGACTTTCACCGAGCTGTCCGTCCGCCCTCGTATCAATAAGTTTGGAACGTTAAATCAAGAGCTCCCCTATGGAACACTTGGAGTCCGCCCCTTTGAAATTGGGAGAACGGGCGTCATCATGGAAAATTACGCCAGTGGTTCTTATTTCGATTACGTCTATGCCAAAGTTCTCGATGAGATCATTGGAGATCGCAAAGCAGGCCGTCTAGAGACGATCAATTCGATTTATCGCCCCTTTTCTCTCGGCGGTTTTACCGCAACGCCACGCGCAGGGATTGTGGGGATCTACTACAGCGACAGCCCCAACCGAAACGCTACAGGACAATTCGTCTATACTTATGGGGGCGATGCCAACGTCCGTTTTTCCAAGCAATTTCAAGACATCAAACACACCGTTGAGCCTTACGCCCAGTATCTCGGATACACCCGCCCATCGACACCCGTTGACGACTACTTTGTTTTCGAGATCCAAGATGGTTACGACAGATTAGATCAAGTCCGTTTTGGATTGCGACAGCTCTTCTACTCGAAATCGAATCCCATTTTCCTTCCAACCCTCTCCCTCGACCTCTATAGTTATGGATTCTGGGGAGCCCGTTCTTTTGATCAAACCATTCCTAAAGTTTTTGTCGATTTAACATTCAATCAGCCCTCTTGGGCCGTTTTCGGAGGCGCCGGATGGAACATCCAAGAAAATGTTCTCGATTACGGAAATATCCGCTTATTATGGACCCTTAGTGCACGCCTTGCCTTTGGGCTTGAGTTTCGACATCGAAGCGAATTTTGGTGGAGAAAAGCGAATTACGACAATTTTGTCGTCGATTTTGCAAGACCACTTGACGAGCTTCTCGCCTCTCCCCTATCGGATCGGCGCAACACTTTTCTGACAAAACTCCATTTTCGGATATCACCTCGTTGGAACATGCAAGTGCAAACCCACCATGGTTGGGACCGGACAGACGAGCCCCCTTACCATGGGGCGAAGGTCGATTTCTACACGATGTTAACTGGGAGCTGGCAGATGAAACTCACCTATGAGTACATGCCCAACGATCCCTTCCGCATCTCTTACAGCTTCAAGCTGATTAAGTAACTTATTGAGAGTAATTTTCTTTGATTTCGTGGAGCTGAGGCTCGATTTTTTTGCGGACGCGCGGGGACAGACGATCGATATGGAGAACCCCATTAAGGTGGTCATTTTCATGAAAGGTCACGCGGGCATTCATCCCTTCGCGCTTATCAATGAAAATGTTGCCATCTAAATCAGTCGCCTCAATGTGGATTTCCTGGGGACGTTCGATGGGTCCCACCGTCATGTTCGGAAAGGATAAACATCCTTCTGAATCGATGGTGGTTTCTTTGCTTTTCCAAATGATCTTGGGATTGATGAAAACTTTGGGCTCTGAAGTAACCCACTTTCCATCGGGAAGGAGGATGTAATCGCGCAGAATAAACAAGCGGATGGGGACTCCCACTTGAGGTGCAGCAAGACCGATTCCTCTATTGTTGTCCACATAATCGATCATGAAAAGAGCGAGCTCTTTGATCTCATCTGTGATTTCTTCGATAGGCTGACAGTGCTCACGCAGGACCGGGTCTCCCCAATAGCGAAGTCGCCATTTCGCCATTTAACGCTCCATCTCCTCAACCTGGACAGAGGGGCGCTTGCTAGCTTTGTTCATTCCTCCCGACCATATCGAAAGGAGGACACAGGAAATCATGAAGAGAATGGCGAGATAGGCAGTGAATTTCTTGAGAACAGCAGCTGTGGATGTTCCAAAGACAGATTCACCAGGATCTCCACCAAAAGAGGCTCCAAGTCCCATGCTCTTACTCTCCTGGATCAAAATCACGAGAGAGAGAAGAACGCAAATGAGGAGGAAGACAAAAATTGCCGCATAAAACAGAACTGTCATCGTTGAACCATTGTGGTAAAGGCCTCAACATCGAGAGATGCGCCCCCAATAAGGGCTCCATCGATATCGGACTGGTTTAATAAACTTTCAATATTGCTCGGTTTGACCGATCCCCCATAGAGGATGGGAAGGTTTTCAGCTAAAGAGGCATCCCAGTTTTCAGAAATGTGCTCTCGAATGATTTCATGAGTCTCTTGTGCAATTTCCCCAGTTGCGGTCTTACCTGTTCCAATCGCCCAGACTGGCTCGTAGGCAACCACTAGGTTCTCGAGCTCTTCGTGGGTGAGCCCCGTGAGACATCCATCGAGTTGCTTCTTTAACACTTTTGCTGACCTGCCATCCTCTCGGTCTTTTTCATTTTCTCCAATGCATAAAATCGCAGGGACTTCTTCGAGGATTGCCCGCTTGAGTTTGTGGTGAATATGCTCATCAGTCTCACCAAAATGCCAGCGGCGCTCAGAATGGCCCAAAATCACAAATTGGGCGCCCGCTTCTTTGAGCATACAAGCAGAAATTTCCCCCGTGTAGGCCCCTTCGTCAATGTCGCTCATGTTTTGCGCGCCAATTGTGATACGCGTTCCTTTAGAGGCTTTTGCGCATGCAGAAATGGCCGTAAAAGGAGGGGCAATACAAATGCGACAAGTGGAATTTTTGATCCCATTTTTGAGCGTTTCAATGAACTGAGTCGCTTCTCCAATGGTCTTATGCATTTTCCAATTGCCGGCAATGATAACAGGTCTAGTCATAATAATTTTGTGTTTAAATTAGTCACCTATCATAATGTTTTGAAGTAGGGAAATCAAGGCCAATCTTTGAACGAAAACGAGATTATTTCCGTCTCGCAGCTCACGGCTGCTATCAAGCAAAAATTAGAAAGTGCTTTTTCTTTCATTTCGCTTCGAGGAGAAGTCAGTAATCTGCGTAAGCAGGCGTCTGGACATGTCTACTTCACATTGAAAGATCAGGGAGCGCAAATCTCAGCTGTCCTTTTCCGTGGCAATGCGATGCATCTGTCCCGCCTTCCTAAGGAGGGCGATCAAATCATCGTCCGGGGACAGCTCAGTGTCTATGCCCCCCGAGGGAATTATCAAGTCATCGTGCGCGAGGTGGAATTCTCTGGTGTGGGAGAGCTTCTCAAACGCCTTCACGAGCTCAAAATTAAATTAGAGGGTTTGGGATGGTTCGACCCTTCATGCAAAAAGCCCCTTCCAAAAATTCCCAAGACAATCGGGGTGGTGACCAGCCCCACCGGTTCTGTGATTCAGGATATTCTCAACGTACTCAAGCGTCGATTTTCAGGATTTCATCTCATTCTTAATCCAGTGAGGGTGCAAGGAGATGAAGCGGCAATGGAGATCGCAAAGGCAATCGAGGATTTTAACCGTTATGGCCTTGCTGATGTACTGATTGTAGGTCGCGGCGGAGGGAGTTTAGAAGATCTTTGGCCCTTCAACGAGGAAATCGTCGCAACTGCCATTCACAACTCTCAAATCCCCATCATTTCTGCAGTCGGCCATGAGACCGATTTCACCATCAGCGATTTCGTGGCTGACCTTAGGGCTCCCACCCCTTCTGCCGCTGCTGAAATTGTCACAGGTGAAAAGAGCCAACTACTCCAAACACTCGAGCGGACAAAAGCTAGCATTTTGCACTCGATGCAGTCGCATTTGCGTTCTCATCGAAAAATGCTCGAAAATCTCGCAAAACAGCCACCGCTGAGCTCTCCCTATACAATTCTCGGGCCCTACCTTCAAAAGCTCGACGATTTTCAAGGAGATATCAACTCGAGCGTCCAGTCTACCTTGAGCCACTATCAACTGAAATTAGAGGGACTGGTCAAACAAAAAGAGGCTTTGAAGCCCGATGCAAAAATCGCAGTTTTAAAAGAAAATTTTGCCAGGCAAAAGCGGAGCCTCCATTTTACGATGCACAGGAGCATTTCTCAAAGAAGGCAGCGCCTTTATCAGCTAACTGAGCACCTGCGTGCGATCGATCCTCGCAATCTTTTGAAAAAGGGATATAGCATTCTCTTTCATGAAAAAAATGATTCGGTTATTCTCTCTACAAGGGATGTCGATCCAGGTGAAACCTTGAGGGTCCAAGTTTCTGATGGGAAACTCCTCGTCAACGTCAAAGAGAAAATATGAAAGGACAAACGTTTGAAAAAGCCTATGAAAGGCTCGAAAATATCTTAGAAAAAATGAACGAAGAGCAGGTCTCTCTCGATGATGCCCTCGCGCTCTACGAAGAGGCGGACTCTCTGATTGTGAATTGCCAAAGACGACTCAATGAAGCCGAACAAAAAATCGAAATTCTCATCAAAAATCGCGAAGAAAATCAACCTCCTCAAACCGAAGAATTCATTCCAGAAAGGCAATCGACATTAAACACATGAGTATCCTTCCCAAAATTCGAGATCCCGCAGATCTCAAAAACCTTTCCCTTGATCAGTTGAAATCATTGTCGAAAGAAATCCGGCAAAAGATCATCGATGTGATGGCCATTAATGGCGGACACCTCGGATCGAATATGGGCATAGTTGAGTTGAGCATCGCCTTGCACCGGACTTTCCACTCCCCTGACGATCGTTTCATATTTGATGTCAGCCATCAGACATATCCCCATAAACTTCTCACAGGACGCCAGGACCAATTTCCGACGATCCGGCAGTACAAAGGGCTATCTGGTTTTGCACACCCCGAAGAATCCCCACACGATCACTTTTTTGCAGGCCATGCGGGAACGGCCCTTTCCTTGGGACTTGGAGTGGCAAAAGCGCGCGATCTGCAAGAGAGCGCTTTTCACGTTATTCCTATTATTGGCGACGCCACCTTTACCTGCGGACTTTCATTGGAAGCTCTCAATAATATCCCCCAAGATTTGAAGCGCTTCATCATTGTCCTCAATGACAACAACATGTCAATTTCAAACAATGTCGGAGCCATTACAAAAATCCTCGATCAAAAAGCCAAGCTCTGCGCTCCCTTCTTTGAGCAATATGGGTTGCAATACATCGGTCCCATTGATGGTCATGACCTCCCCGAGCTTCTCAAAGTGTTTGAGAGCTTAAAAAACTGCGAAAAACCTACCATTCTCCACGTCCTCACCGTAAAAGGCAAAGGGCTAGAAATTGCCGAACAAAATCCGATCCCTTGGCACGGATGTGCTCCCTTCGATAAAGTCACTGGAGAAAAAGTCGCAAAAGCTTCCTCAAAGCCGAAATTCCCGCAGATTTTTGGAAAACACCTGCTCAAAATGGCAGAAAAAGATCCTTCAATCGTCACCGTCACCCCCGCTATGCCTCACGGATCTTGCATCGCACCTCTTTTAGAAAAATTTCCTGAGCGCTCGATCGATGTCGGGATAGCAGAAGGTCACTCGGTCACCTACTGCGGGGGAATTGCCTCCGATCCCAATCGAAAAGTAGTCTGTTCCATTTATTCGACATTTTTACAACGAGCGTTTGACAATCTCTTCCAAGATGTCTGCTTGCAAAAACTTCCCGTTCTATTTGCGCTCGACCGCAGTGGTATTGCCACGGGAGATGGCGCCACACACCATGGCATCTACGATATTTCTTTTCTCAATGCGATGCCCAACATGGTGATCTGCCAGCCACGCAATGGCCATGTCCTCAAAGAACTTTTAGAAAGTGCTTTCGCTTGGAAACGCCCCACTGCAATCCGCTACCCCAATATGGGAACAGAAGAGCCCGATTTGCCCATCCAAAAACGGAAGCTCGGTAAGGGAGAAATCCTCGAAAAGGGAACCGATGTGGCGCTGATTGCCCTTGGGCATATGTGCTCGATAGCCCTCGATGTACGCGCCCTACTTGCCCAAGAGGGAATTTCTGCCACCGTTGTCGATCCGATCTTTGTAAAGCCGCTTGACACTGAACTCTTGACCAATGTTTTTATGAGCCACAAATATGTTGCTACAATCGAAGAGCACGCTGTCAATTCAGGCCTAGGCGTTCTCATCAACACCTTCTGCGTGCGCAACGGTTTTTCCGATGTTGAGATGCATAATTTCGGCATCCCTGAAACATTTCTTCATCAGGGGGGGCATAAAGAAATGCTCGCCTCCATCGGACTCGATCCCGAATCCATTGCAGCACAAATCCTAAAAGATTATGCTGAGGGGAAATATGATTATTGCGATCTTTCCCCATAGCCAGAAAAAAGAATCCAAACATTTAGCAATTGGGATTCAAGAATATCTCACGACACGCGGAGCTACAGTTGTCGCTGAAGATGATGTCGCCTCTTCCATTGGCGCAACTCCCCTTTCCAAGGTCCCTGAAGATCAAATCGAGTTTCTCCTCTCCATGGGAGGAGACGGAACCATTCTAAATCTCGTTCACAAATATGCGCATCTCAATGCAGCGATCATCGGGATCAACTTAGGACATCTTGGCTTTATGGCCGACATTCCCACTTCTGAGATCTACCCAAGCCTTCAAGATCTGATCTTAGGCAATTACGTCATCGACGAGAGGATCACACTCAAAGGAATACTGCCTACTGGAGAAGATCATTTTGCTGTAAACGATATTGTCGTTCATCGAGGAAAAAATAAAAGCCTCGTTGAAATGGCCCTCCATGTAAATGGAACCTATCTCAACACCTTTGTCGCCGATGGGATCATCATTTCCACGCCAAACGGTTCGACTGCCTATTCCCTAGCCTCGGGAGGTCCCATTGTCACTCCCAACCAAAATGCCTTCATCATCACGCCCATCAGTCCTCATACCATTTCCAATCGCCCCATTGTGCTCAGTGGCGATGAAGAAATTCAGATCCAATACTTAAGTACTCATGGTCCTTTAGAAATGAGTGTCGATGGTCTCACCGACAATGAGCTACACACCGGCGACGTTCTCAAAATAAGCCGTGGGGACAAGCTTTTCCGCCTTGTCAACCTAACACGGCACGATTACTTTTCAACTCTGCGGACCAAGCTCGCCTGGGCTGGTAAGCTCAGATGAATATTCAAAGCACTTCCTTGCCTCTTCTACATTCCCCTCTTGGTCCAAGTTTTCTCCCAATTGCTGCAGAGCAGCTTCGATGGAAGAACCCAGGCTACCATGGGGAACCTTTATCCCCTTTGTAGTTTCAGGATCAACTTTAACAACATGGCTAACTGAAATAGTGTAATTTCCTACTTTCACTTGAGTCATTATGGTCGTGGTAAGAGCATCAGTAGAGCAGAATCCTCTAACACTTTTCCACGGTAAACAAGGGGAATGGGTTTTTGAAAATATTTCAAACAATCGAGAAGAATGTGGCTGTGTATAGAATTGAGTGAATGCTTGGGGTTTCCAAGGAGTCACACTGGAAAAACATTTAATGAGCATATATCCCCTTTTGAATTTGAAACCTCAGGAGACTACCAAAAAACTAAATAAAAACACTACTCAAATATTTTGGTCCGTATCGTTTGAATATCACCTATTGCTCTGTCAAAAGCGTCTTTAATTTCTTTTTTGTAGGAATTTTGCTTGAGAAAACGTGTTTCTAATTTAGCAAGATTTTCAGCTTGTTCTTTATTAGTAGCCTTGCAATCTCCAGCTTTGATTTTTTCTGCGACAGTTGCGATTTTATATTGGTCTGAGTAGAGATTCTTGAACCAAACGACGATTTTGCTTAGGAAATTTTTATCATGAACCTCTAGGTTCTTATCGACAAAAACTGTGTTAAGATCTTTTTCTGAATTGAGTGCTTCTTGAATGTTCATTTTAATCTCCCCTTTTCTTTTTTCTATATCCGAACAAAAAATTAAATTCTAGAACTTGTGCTGCATGTAGGCGTCAAATAGAAATGTCCCCCTTGCACTAGAGAAGGCCTAATCGTTGTAGTAAGGAAAAATCATCGGGAGATGAATCGATTTTTCCCTCGAGGATTGTCAGATTATTTCTTTACGGGCCCTTACTTCGAGGAAGAGATTTAAGAGAACCGTACGCAATTTGACATTGTGATCGAGGGCTTTTTGCGAGGTCACAATCAGCGCTGAGGCTTTTTGGAACAGGTTTGGGTTTTTCTGCTCTGCTACCCAGGTGAGGAAGCCTTTGAACAAGGTGGTGGGATTCTCCTCTTCGAGATTGGGAAGAGCGTCCAGGAGGGCATCCCACTTCTCGTTTTGGGCAAGGGAGAGATAAGGGCTTAAATCAAACGCTTCGGGATCGATTTGGGTGTAAGAGATCGGATGAAGACGTGAGCGGACAGTGGGCAGCAAGCGATCGGGATGGTTGGTAAGGAGGATAAAGAATGTATCGGGACTCGGCTCTTCGAGGGTTTTGAGAAGGGCATTGCTCGCGGAAGGAAGCATTTTCTCCGCATCTTCGATCAGAAACACTTTGCAGGGGGATTCAAAGGGAGGAAGCGCCATTTCACGGATGAGCGTTTGCATGTTGGCCATCGGGTGAAGGTCGCTTTTGCCCTCAGGGATATAGATGTGCAGATCGGGGTGATTGCCTGAATCGATTTTTGCAGAGCCAATAAGCTCTTTGGCAAGTGCAAGGGCATCGCTACGGCTAGCACCGATGAGGAGACAAGGATTTTTAAGTGTTTGCGGCAAAACAGTGGACATCGATCAACTTAAGAGCTTCTTCAAAAACGGCTTCTCTCGATTGTGATCCATCGACGATTTGAAAGCGAGCGGGATTTTGCTCGCCGATATGATGAAAGGCCTCGCGGATTTTACGATGGAATGCAATGTCTTCTTTCTCGATCTGATCTTTGCGCCCTGTTGCATCTTTGATTCTTTGAAGACTGATTTCGGCACCGTTTCCCATTCCCGCTGCTGTTTCAAGAACAAGAGTTCCCTCGGCTCTTTGGAGATTTTTGAAAACCGAGGCTAGCTTTTGCGCACTTTTCACGCTCTTACTTGCAACCTTGGCTAGAGCTCCAGGAGCAAGAATATCTGCTCCATGTTTCCCCAAAGCATATCCAGCAAGTTCTCCTCTTTTATCGGAAGGGATCGTGTCCCACTGAGTGACTAGCTAGTGGATCTCTGGAGCCAAAGCCCCTCCAATGACGCCCCACTTATCATTACTTGCGAGTTTTTTGGTAATTGAATGCTTTTAGGATTTTTTTTGCCATTTCCGTAATTTTCTCCCATTCTGGCGTATTTATAAATTCTTGTGGCCAATTATTTTCATCGGAAAAGGTTCTGAATTTATCTCTGAATCTTTTCAAGATTTGATATTGGTTATCTGTAATTCCGAAATCTTTATAATTTTCTAAAATGGAATCACATTCCACAAAGAAATCACAGGCAGTGTCGTCGAAATCATCAACTTCAGGCCCTTCTCCCTTAATCCATATTCTTTTTTGATACTCTTTGCTAGAAATTCGTGTAAAAATATCAATAAATCCTTCTAATATTTGTTTTTTATTTTCATCTGATATCTTCATAGTCAATCCTTAAATATGAATTCTTCAATAGGAATATGGGCTTCTGGAGCCGTTGAATTTACAATTTTTCCGAATTTATCAAGTGTTTTTCCATTTTTCCTACAGATAACGTACGGTTTTTGCTGATGGGGATACTTGCTATGAGGCTTTCCTGGCATCACCCTGATAGAGGTATGTGTATGCTCAGGATGGATATAAATCATTCCAGCTCCTCTGTCTGAAATCTTGACTCTAAAATTTTTTGGAATACCAGCTGGCTTAGGGAAAGTTGGAATACCTGTTTTATATATGAGTTCTCTGCACTGAGTTTCTGACATGAATTTTTTATGTACGTCCTTAAAAAGTCATGGCATAGCTATTTGAGAGCTAACCAGAAGGACCTAGAGCTAATGAGCGATACCTATCTGCTACCATGTTAGCCAGGTCAATAGACTCCCCTTTGAACTCACT
>JAAKFB010000004.1 GCA_011065235.1 Chlamydiota bacterium
ATACACTGGCAAATGGGGATACTTGGAATGACTGCTTAATGGGAGCGGTGTGAATCGAGAGGTTCACGCACCGTTCTGAGAGAGGCTGGATGTGAAATTCATCCAGCCCACTCACTCTTAACCATCCTTTAAAACCAAAATCTCCTTATGCTGCTGCAAAACTTGGTGCTGATAGATTAGTGCATGCCTACAACTGTACTTATAATCTTCCAGTTGTCATTGTGAGACCTTTCAATAATTATGGTCCTAAGCAGCATCTGGAAAAATTAATTCCACGTCTTATCACATCAGCAATACAAGGAAAGCCCTTAACTATTCACGGAACAGGGGAGCAAAAAAGAGATTGGGTTAATGTGAAAGATGTCTGTATAGCGCTTGATAAAATTTTAAATCTTCAAGATTTTTCAATTGTCAAAGGTCAAGAGATTAATATTGGAACGGGGAAGGGTATATCTGTTCTGGAAATCGCTAACATGGTTCGTAAGTATTTTAATCTTCCTGAGGCGCAATTAAAGTTTATTGGGGATCGTCCAGGACAAGTTGATACCCACATCGCCTCCTTTGAAAAAGCACGTTTTCTTCTCGGATGGGCCTCGACTATCGATTTTGAAAAAGGTTTGGAAAGTACAATTAAGTGGTATATTGATAACCCTTCTTATTGGAGGAAATTGGAAGATTCCGCCCGTATTCCAATTAAGGCAGTAAATAATCAAATTGAACTACAGTAAAACCCTTGACTGCTATCTGATTTTTTAGATTCTCACTACTCGGATAATATTCTGTCGATAAATTCCTTTACACACAGTGCTTTTACATCACTTCCTTCCAAGTTAAAAGAACTTGCACCAAAGTGTAAAAAAAGATGATCCACATGAAATTCTACACAAAGCGGCCAGGGGAGATTTTTTGTGAATTTAATCTCTCTATCATTAAATCCATGCTGCTTCATAGATTTGGGACTCAAGTTATGAAATGAAGTGCTACTTTGGCCAGCATATTTTTTAACCCGTACGTTTGGATTATTTTTTAAATAATGATACGTATGAGCTCCGGTATCATGAAAGAAGCTATTTATTAGATCGGGATGAAATCGCAAATCATATTTATTAGGCAAGTTTTGTATATTAAAGGCAATAAATGGGACCCAAAGGTAATCTATTTTTTCTTCAGTGATTGCTCTTTGTAAACCAATAATGTCATAATTTTTTAATAACTCTCTGAGATCGAAATGTCTAATAGGAAATATATCTCCATCAAATATTACAACAATATCATCATGATCATAACCAAAATTATCCATAGCATACTGAATGACATGAGAGTGTCGAAAACTTCCATGAGAAGCGAAGTCTTTCGTATTTGTACATCCTTTTAGATGAATGTGAGAATGAATAAGAGAGGGATCATTTAACAATTGAATGAATTCATCATTTAAAGGAGTTGTTACATGCCATTCTTGTTCGTAACGGATACATTGAATTCCATATTTTTCACACATCTCCCTTATCTCTTCTTCGAGCTGCAAAGTTCGCGCATCATTAAACACGATTAATTCATAATCATTATGCAAAAACTTTTCTAAGGTTTTAAATTGCATTTCAATAAAATCTGGTCTATTACAATGAAAGGTTAGAAAACGAATTTTAGCAAATGCTTGGCTAGTTAATAATAAAACAAATAAAATTAGGAATTTAATTTTCATTTAGATCTCCTTTTGTAACTTAGATACGTTTAAGGATTGTAAGGCCATGATGATTAAAGCGTCGTTCATATAACATCCACTCAGGATGGCGAGTTAAAAAGTCTTCAACAGCTGCCCATAATCCTCTCTTACTTCGATCGATAAAAGAAGGGTATTCAGAATAATCCCCTTGATATTGAGTATCATCAGCATCCCCCCAAGGTGCGCTTGTGTCATGCATCACAATGAATTTGCTGATTTTAGGTGAGAATTTTTCAAGTTCATAGGTCAAATGGCAGTAAGTATGAAGAGAATCAATAAAAAGCATCTCAACAGGTGAGATCTTCACTTTCAGATTATTTTTTTTCCAGAAAAAAAAAGAGATCCCATTTGTAGTTGCTAATTCTTTTGCTAATTGAAGATTTTCTAGAGAAGGTGATGCAATATCAATTCCAATGTAAGTGCGGGAGCTAGCCATGCTTTCTGATAACCCTTGGAGAATCCCCCAGGTTGATATCATTCCCCTTAATCCTATTTCAACAACCGAGGAGCACTCCGCAGCGAGTCCTCTAAGTACTGGTATATGGCCCTGAATGTCGGAAGGTGTACGACAAAAATATTCATATTGAGTATACAATTGTTCTTGTGCAGAAATTTCTGAACTGTAAGTGGTTTTAGGTAGAATCCAGAGAGCTAAACATAGATAAAAAATCGAATATTTCGTGATGATTTTTTGCATTGAGCCTCCCCTTCAAAAATTTTTCCAAAGGATACGGTGTTATTCTCCATATTAGCAAGTATTTTTTGGTGACTTGTCTCTAAAAACAGATGAATCTATACAACAAAAATCGGATAGGTTCATGTAGGTGTGTTGCATAATCCTTTTTGAGCCAGTGGTTTATACCAGACTCGGCCATAAACCTGGAATTTTCATCGATATCTTTTGCACCCTGACACCCCCGCTGTATCTCGCTAACTTTATTCAAGTTAGCTTCGATCTCGCGAAGCTGCCAGAGCACAAAATCTTATAAATAAGCAGATCAATAGAAATTTCCGTAGATTAGGATCGCGTTTTGGAGCAACTTCTATGATTGTGAGACGCAGTGGAATAGAAAAATTATTAAATTTTTTCGATATGTACCAACTGTATCTTCCTTATGATATGGAATATCATCTTCCAGAAGGGATGCGGATGTTTACCGTTTTAGATGATATAGTAACAAATATTTCAGGAGGAATCTCAGATAATGGCGGACCCAATTATTTTAAAAAATAAACAATTTCTCATGCGACAAAATCAGGTCTTAGAAGAGATGCAATACCAAAAGTTGTCTTTGATCTTGAACTTTATATGATGTTTCTGCTCAAGACGCTCCAAAACTTCCCCCACATAATCATCTTTTGCCATGTTCCCAAAGAGCATTTCTCCAGGACGTTGCGAAATATAAATCTCTAAAAGAGATTCTTCCAAATTATGGCGAAAGTCATTGAGTAAATGATAATCTTTGAATAATGCATGTCGAAAATGAGTCAAATCAACAAAATAGGCTTTTTTAGTATGCTTTGGATTTTTTTTAGGTGATTTATTTATTACATTTGTTCGTAAAAGACTCTTGTCGAAGGAAAAGCTCTCGAGATAACTCCGATTTTCCCAAAGATCATATAACTTTATCTCCTGAATATTCTTGATTTCTTTTGTTATTTGATAGGGTCTAAGATTTGTTAAAAGCCCTTTGTAAATGAGGGAGATGGGTTTGCTTGTAAACTCATTAAGAATGCTTTTAAGTACTTTCAAATCTTTGGAAGTAAAGTTCGTAGCTTCGATCTTCGCAAAACTTGTATTTCCGCTTCGAACTTGCTCTTGCTTTTCATGAATAAGATTTACCCAATAACCCATGAAAGCCTTCTCATCTCGATACTGCTTGTGACTTAACTCTTCATATTTTGTTTCCAAAAAACCCTGGTTGATTTGGTCCCAATCATGGACAAATAAAATGGGAAGGTCTTTATAAAGGGGATCTAAATAAGAATGTTCAAGAATGGGAATGGATCCAATCGCGAAGCATTCCCAAGTACGGACACAATCGACTTCTAATCCCAAAGGAGAGATCACGAATTTTGCTTTTGCTATTTCTTCCCAAAAATCGGGCATGTTAATACGGTCTTTTTCTGTTCTATTACGGCTATAGCAATAGGGTTTATCCCAAAATTTGTCGGCAATTTCAATTCTCCGTGCGTGATTGCGTTCTCTGTGGTTCATATATAGTAGATATTCTTTACCATGGGGCCTATTCTTGACGAGTTGATCAAGATTGTTGATGTATTTTACAAAGCCGTGTTGCCAAAGATAGACAATCTGGCCCATTGGGATCTGAAATAGCTTGGGATGATTGGTATAGATCATGTTCTTGGCAAACCAAGCGGCCACTTTTGGATCATAAGCAAGCTTTATTGCATTATGTTTTGGAATCCAACTATCTAAATCACATGTAATTAAGATATAAGGGGAAGGGATCTTATCGTGCACTTCGGCAATAAACCAATCTAGCAACCAAACACCCACACAAATACTATCTCCAGGGTTCACTAGGCTTGGATCGAAATAATCTTGGCATGGATCAATCACATGATCTGCAATATTTCTAAATCCAAATTCATTAATATAGGGATAAAACCCAATATCATTCTTGAAACTATCCCAGTTTGATTGACTATACTTATCTTTAGGGATAGCCATTGGATTCCCAAAGAGGGAAAGCCCCCAAGTCAAGCACAAAAATGGAAATATTTTTTTTATAGTGTTACTACATCTCATACATCCAAAAATTTCCTTCCGAATAAATTTTAAACTTTTTTATTTCTGCAAAGTTGATGACAGCTTGTCGAACTCCACCCCAATGCCAATCATCTCCACAAAGAATTCCTCCTTTTTTTACCATTGGAAGCCAAGCATGAAGATCTCTTAACACCGAATTATAGTCATGGGAGGCGTCAATATAAACAAGATCGACTTGAATTTTTTGTCTGCGCAAAAGTCTTGCAGCTTTAAGGCTATCCATTTTCACAGGAACTACCACATTTTCGAATCCTTTATGGAGGATATTTGATAGAAATTGTTCATAAAGTGTTGGTAAATAGGAATTTTGGGGATGATCCTCTTCTTGATGTTCAATGGAGCCCTCCCAATGATCAATTGCATAAAACACCCCGTCTTCAGGAAGTTTTTTGGCAATACTTAGAGTCCAGTTTCCTAAAAAAACTCCCACTTCAATAACTGAGGATATATTTTTTTCCTCAAACATGGGATTGAATATTTTTTCATGAATCGACCATCCTTTACAATCAAATGGTAATAATTCCGTGGTTTTATAATCTTCTTGTAAATATTGTAATGAATCAGGAACGTTTGGATTTTCAGTAAATCCATTAATAGGAATAATTAAATAAAAACCAAACAAAGTGAGTGAAAAAAGCATTGTTAATTTTCTCATGAAAAACCTCCAGTTCGAAAAGCTGAAAGCTTACAGTGGGTTTTTTTTATTTACAGTAAAAATTTCTCATCGTGCAAAGATTTTCATTCAGGTTTCCAGAGCATTCTTCTAGAACAAAAATCTTGGCTCTTGGCGGCGAAAGCAATTCAGAGAAGATCTCTAACGTTGACAGGTAATTTTTCCTTTCTTACAAGCATGAACATGAAGAAAGTCATTTTCATGCTTTTGCTTTTCGCTTCCTTATGCGCAGAAGCTCCCTCTCTCTATTATTGGAATATGGAGGAGTTGGATTTTGAAAACTTTGGAGACTATCTTTCTCTCGTCATTCTGCAAAGAATAACCAATGGCCAGGTAGAATCAGTTGGAAGTCATCGTTTCATTCCTAAAAAAAAGCTATTGGCAATTGGATCGATCCTACACTTTGCATCAAATGATGACGTGATTTGGGGTGCTGGAATCAATGGGAAACACCCCAATACCAAAGATTACCACTTCACAAAATTGGATGTACGAGCTGTTAGGGGCCCCTTGACACGCAGATTCTTGATGAAGCGCTTTCAGATTGAGTGTCCCGAAGTCTATGGAGATCCTGCCCTTTTGCTCCCCTATATTTTCCCTGAACTGAAGAGAAAGGAAAATCCAAGTTACGAATACATTGTGATTCCCCACTTCACAGAGGAGCATTTGTTCCCTAAAGAAGAGGTTGCCAATGTCGTTTATCCTACTGAACCATGGGATGTAGTGGTGGAAAAGATCCTCGATAGCAAGTTTGTTATTGCAAGCTCCCTGCACGGTCTTGTTGTGGCAGAGGCATTTGGGATCCCGGCGAGATTGCTCAAGGTGACTCGGAATGAGCCTCTTTTCAAATATAGCGATTACTATTTGGGAACGGGAAGACCCCATTTCCATTATGCATCATCTGTTAAGTCTGCCCTTAAAATGGGCGGGGAAAAACCGATTAAGTGCGATCTGCAAAAGCTATTTGATGCTTTTCCTTTCGAATTCTGGCCAGAAGTGGCAACTACCCTTTACGGGCCCTGAGGGGGGCGGCCGCCTCCAGAAGATTCTCTAGCAAGATGAATCATGTTTTTTCCAGCATGAGCTCCAATGATTAAAAAGATCAGCGGAGCGAGAAAAATCGCGACGATTAGAGCGACTATCCCAATAATTAGCTGAGTGGCTCCCTCTTTCCCAAAAACCATAGAAGCCATTTTGTGCTGCAATTGGTCGATTTTATCAGGCATGAAAACACTGATGATTCCCCCGATTCCCACAAGGAAAATGCTCAGCGTTGGCCCCCAAAATACGAGGGTGAATAAGCTGGCAAGTACAAAGAGAATACAGAAAAAGATTTCGAAGCGATGTTTTTTCGCATAGCCTTCGAGCTCTTTCACAGAAACGCCTTCTTTTTTCTTTTCTTCGTCCATAGTGACTCCACATGAATATGTTGATTTATCCACAATTTAAATATTCAGTATAATTTTGGCAACAATCATAACAGAGAATCTTGGAATTTTTTTCCAAATGATCTAGAATAGGCTTCACTTTACCCGGACGGACTCGTTGAATATTGCTTTTCGATCGCGTTTTTTACCTCTAGAGGATCTTTTTTCTCTGGCCCAAGGTGTGGTGGGCATCGGAGCTTTGTGCGTATTCATATTTTTTGTCGTTGCTCTTTGCCGCTCGAAAGAATATGGGGTCGATTTTTCTGTTGAAAGGGATGGACGAACTTTTGAAATAGACGCGATCCTCACAGGGCCCCTCGGCTTGAGAGAAAATGTCCGGAGTCCTTTGGCCATTGCACTTGAACAAAAATTGGTGCTGTTGGCCCAAAGTGTCCGTCCCGATCTCGAGAAACAGGAAAGGGCTTTTTGTATCGGTGTGAAGGGGTCAGAGCAACAAGCTGTGGTCAGAGAGGGGGAAGCAATTTTTTGTCATCTCACCCAACATGCTTCGGGAGGCGTGGAGGCATTGGAATTTGCTGATGGAGTGGCGGATATTTCTATGATTCCCCACATTGTGACGGGCAATTCGCTTCTACTCAAGGTGGAGCAGAAGGCGGGCGAGATGATGGAAGTGGTCTTGAAGGCTGCTGCGCAAGTGAGGAATCACCAAGGGATTTCAGAGGGGGCTTGTTTGGAAGGGGCCAAATGGTGGGGAACAGATCTTTTGTTTCACGAATACGGAGCAGAGCAGTATCACCAGATAGGCCAAAAGCACAAATTGGAATTAGTTGAAGGAAAGGAGCACTACGTTCTCTATGTGGCAGCGAAGGATTTTTTGACTTATCAAGGGGGGAAATGGCAGGTCATCGATTCTCTTGAGGACGCTGTGCGCGAGGCCCCGCTGGCTCAAATTCAGTCAATTGGCCCGCGAGAGCTGGATATTGAGGCGTGGGATCCCGAGGGGTTTTCCCTTTTTCAAACAAAATTGCATCCAGAAACCCTGCAGGCGATTAGAATGGTCCCGGGTCAGGTCATTTCTGAGGCAAAATTACGAAGCAGGCAGCAGGTTTCCTGCAAAATTGGAAAAAAGCGGTGGATTTTGAAGCCGGGAGATTGGTTGATTAAGACGCAGACGAATTGGCACAAATTGAAAACTGGGGAAGAGATCGAAAATTTTTTAGATCATCAGCTGCGTGGTGAGCTTTTTGTGATCGACTCGATCGATGCAACTGGAATGATCAAAGGGCATTATTTTGATGAAATGCGCACGCAAATGCAACCCTTTTCTCTTAAAGCTGCTTCTTCTAAAGGTAGGAAGTCTGTGAGGGCAAGAATATGAAGTTTGCTGCCTTTGTATGTCTTATTTCGTGTTCTCTTTTTTCTCAGACGATTGAAGACAAAAAAGCGGGGAGTGCGCATTTATCTGGAGAAATGGGATTTGATCTTCACTTGGAAAAGGTGAATCAAAAACTTGCCGACTTGCGCCTTAAGCTTCAAACACAGATGTCACTGGCCGATGAACTACATCGCGCAGACGCAAATGATGAAGAATATCGCCAGCTCTTGCATCGGGTCCAGTCGATTAAGCAGGAAATGGTTGCCCTTCAAGAATCGTGGCGAAAGAGCGCAGTTCAAAACTCGAAAAATGAAGAGGAAGGTTATGCCCTCTGGGATCAAGAGGAGACGACGCTTGCCTCTCTTGTCATGGAGTATGGAGCCTCTGAGTATCTGTATATCGTTCCCCCTGAAATGGCGAACATGAAGATCACCATGCACTCGAGTATTCCCATTCCTCGTGAAGCCTGGAAAGATGTCTTAGAAATCATCTTGGCACACAATGGGGTGGGTATCAAAAATATGAACTCCTATGCCCGCCAGCTCTATATCTTCAAACAAGATCCGTCCGCTGTAGAGGCGATTGCATCAAAAGAGGAAGATATTCAATTCATCCAAGATCACCGACGGATTTTTTATGTTTTTTCACCTCCGGTTGAGCATGTCAAATCGGCATTTCAGTTTTTTGAGCGTTTCTCAGATCCAAAGATGACATTTGTCTATAATATTGGCGGGAAAGTGGCGATTGTCTCGACAAAAGAAGAAATCGAAAAACTCATCCAGCTTTATAAGACCGTTTGGCAGGATCCACAGGGGAAAATCTCCAAGGTGGTCACCGTCTCGAAAATAAATGTGCGGGAGATGGAAAAGATCCTGACTACCTTTTTCAATGAGTCTTTGGAAAAACCGACCAGGGCCCCTTTTGGAAAATTTGACCATGAAGGACTGTCGATTATCACTCCAAAGCAGGGCAACGCTCTTGTCCTGATGGGAAGCCGGGAAATCGTCGATCGGGCAGCCAAATTAGTGTGTGATACGGAAAACCAGCTGCAAGATCCCGCAGAAATGACGATTTATATTTATAATTGCAAACACAGCGATCCCAATGATCTCGCACGGATTCTCGACAAGGTCTACTATTCTCTGTTTCATGCGATCCCTGATTTTCGCGAAAATATCGATATCAATTACACCGCACGTGGGGCTGCTCTTCAAAGTGCGCCTGATGGTTATGCCCAAGCCCCTGGGCTAACGGTTCCTCCCCAGCGTTTCAAACCAGAGATCGACACTACTCTAGAGATAGATATCAATTCGGAGCACTTTATTCCCGATGTGAAGACAGGAAATTTGCTCATGGTCGTGCGGCGCGATGTTCTATCAAAGATCAAAGATCTTTTGCACCGCTTGGATGTGCCGAAGAAAATGGTGCAAATTGAGGTGCTTCTATTTGAGAAAAAGCTTAACAATCAGTCAAATTATGGATTGAATCTGCTCAAGTTCGGCAATGCCAACAATGGATCTCGTTACGATGGTCCCAACCTTCCTCCTAAGAATGGGCTCAATGATCCAGTGGGAACAGGGGTGCTCTTCTTCCTCTTCTCCGGAGATAAATCCAAATATTTTCCTGCATTTGATTTGGCTTATAGCTTCTTGATGACCCAAGAAGACATTCAACTCAATGCAGCCCCTTCGGTCATCACGGTCAATCAAACTCCTGCAACGATTTCGATCATGGAGGAAATTTCCCTCAATAATGGAGCAGCGCCAATCGATACCAACAAGGGTATCGCCTTTGAAAAATCTTTCACTCGAGCCCAATACGGGATCAATATCATCATAACCCCAATTATCCACCTCGCTGGAGAAGAGGAGGAATGTACTGACGATGAAAAGGGGTTTGTCACGTTGCAGACGAATATCACATTTGATACGACAAAGCCAAGTTCTGATGGACGTCCAACGGTTGACAAACGGCATATTGAAAATGAAGTACGAGTCTATGATGGACAAACAGTGATTTTAGGGGGATTGCGCCGCAAATCTGTTCGCGACAGCACTCAAAAAGTCCCATTCCTGGGTGAAATCCCTGGCCTTGGCAAATTGTTTGGCTCGACGGAACTTACCGATGACACCACCGAAATGTTTTTCTTCATTACTCCGAAGATCATCACCGATCCCAAAGAAGAGCTTCTCTGCTTGCGCTGTCGCGATCTTGAAAGGCGCCCCGGGGATATCCCGGAATTTATGTGTCGTCTTGTTCAAGCGCGAGAATGTGAAAAGAAGCGCTTATTCTCAAATAGCATCAAAACGTTCTTTGGCGAAAAACAACACTATTACTATGACTGATCAAAACTTATTTGGCTTATCTGTTATCGGAGATCTTTTCGATTATCCCTTTGTCAAAAACAATGAACAAATCCTTCCCTATGAGTTTGCAAAAGCAAATACGATCCTTCCTCTCAAAGAAGAGGGGGGTGTCCTCACAGTTGCCATCTCTGATCCATTAGCTTTGGAAGCCTTAGAGGATGTGCGGTTGATGACCGGAAAGGAAATCAAAGAGGTGCTTGCAGAGAAAGAAGAGCTCGAAGGGGCTATTGAGCAGTGCTATCACCAAAGCGAGGCGGCCACTTCTCAACTTTTTGATTCTCTACATAAAAATGCAAGCGAGGTGCAGATTGAAGATGAGAGTGAGGGGTATGATCTGCTGGGACAAAAAAGCAGCGATTCTCCCGTCATCCGAATGCTCAATGCCATTTTGCAAGAAGCGATCCAGCAGGGGGCTTCCGATATCCATTTTGAACCTCTCGAGATCACGTTGTCTGTTCGTTATCGCATTGATGGGGTTTTACAAAAGCGGCACACCCCTCCAAAAGAATATCAATCTCAGCTTCTGACACGCATCAAAGTGATGGCACGGCTCGATATTGCAGAACAACGTCTTCCGCAAGACGGACGGATCAAACTCAAGTTGGGAGGTAGGCAGATCGATTTCCGTGTCAGTACGATTCCCGTTGTCTACGGGGAGCGGATTGTGCTTAGGATTCTCGACAAGAGCAACGTTCTGCTTGGGCTCAACAAAATCGGGATATGTCCGAGTGTGCTAGAAAAGTTCAAACACCTCATTCAAATGAGCGAGGGGATTGTCCTTGTGACAGGCCCCACGGGAAGCGGAAAGACAACCACTCTCTATAGTGCTTTGTCTGAAATCAACTCGACACATATGAATATCATGACAATCGAAGATCCGGTCGAATACAAGCTTCAAGGGATGGCTCAAATCGGAGTAAATCCCAAAATTCATCTCACTTTTTCCACCGGCCTACGGCACATCTTGCGCCAAGATCCCGACGTGATCATGATCGGAGAGATCCGCGATAAAGAAACCGCAGAAATCGCCATCCAAGCAGCGCTGACCGGTCATCTCGTCTTCAGTACACTTCATACAAATGATGCTCCTTCTGCATTGACCCGCATGGTGGACATGGGCATTGAGCCCTACCTCCTGTCTTCCTCAGTTGTTGGGGTACTCGCTCAGCGCCTTGTTCGATGTATTTGCCCCCTTTGCAAAACAGCCTACAAGCCCACTGCGTCAGAGTTGAATGACTTAGGATTACAAGCAGACACCAAAGAGCTTTTTATCGGAAAAGGATGCCAAGAGTGCTACGACACCGGCTATAAGGGACGCCTAGGAATCTATGAGCTGATGATGATGAGTGGTCCCATGAAGCGCAAACTCATTGAAACCGCTGATAGTGCTTCATTGCAGCAAGTGGCACTAGAAGAGAAGATGCAGATGCTTAGGCAAGATGGGGGAAGACTTGTCGCCCAAGGGAAAACGACCACAGCTGAGGTATTGCGCGTCACGCGTAATTGTGAGGAATAGATGGCTATATTTCGTTATAAAGCTCTCACAGAAACCGGGAAAAACATCATCGGCGTTATCGATGCCGACTCCTATGATCTTGCCAAAGAGCGATTGAGACGAGAAAAAATTCTCGTAACTGGACTTTTTGCCATTGAACAAAGGAGCGAAATCACTCTAAACTCTTCGATGCTCTTGGCATTCACACGCGAGTTGGGGCAACTTTTAAATGCGGGCCTTCCCCTTTATGAGAGTTTGCTGACAATCGAAGAAAAACACCGCCGCCATCGCTGCCATCCTCTCTTTCTCGATCTTTGTGATCGCCTTAAAGGAGGAGATTCACTTTCCACCATTCTAAACTCCTATTCCAAATCCTTTGACGCCATCTACATTTCCATGGTCCAAGCGGGGGAGCGGACCGGTTCTTTGGCATGGGCCTTTCAGCAGTTACATGAGCTCATCGGAAGACGGCAAAAGCTCAAAAAACAGCTTCTCGCTGCCATGGCCTATCCCGCCTTTTTGGGAGGGTTTTGCTTTCTCGTGATCATCGGTCTTCTTCTTTTCATCATCCCCTCGATGCAAGAACTCTTTGAAGGGAGACAGCTGCACCCTCTCACGCAGCTTGTCGTGAATTTAAGCCAGTTTCTGAAAAACTCCTACATTAGCCTTTTTCTGACAAACACGGTTTTGATTCTGGGATTGATCTATTTTTTTAAGCGCCCTGGGGGACGCATGCGATTTCAGCGCGTCTTGCAAAAAATCCCCATTGTAAAAACGGTTCTTTTGCAGGCAGCTTTGATCCGCTTTTGTCGCAGCAGCTCGATTCTCCTCATAGGAGGGGTTCCTCTTCTTTCTGCCTTGACAACCGCGCGAAAAGCCATGAAGCATTCCCTATTGGAAAAAGCCATTAAAAAAGCAGAAAAACATCTCGTTGAGGGGAAATCTCTAAGTGGAGAATTGCGGCAATCGCCCCACATCCCCGCTTTGGTCACCCGGATGATTGCGATTGCTGAAGAGACAGGAAAACTTCCCGAGATGCTACAGAGCTTATCGGACATTTATGATGAAGAACTCGAACGGAGTTTGACGCAGATTACCACATTTTTGCAGCCAGCGCTACTTGTAATTCTGGGAGGAATCGTGGGTCTTGTGATTTTATCCATCTTACTTCCTCTCACAGATGTGAGTTCCTTAATTTCAAGTTAACATGAGGTTACCATGAAGAAAAAAAGAATTCGGAGACAGGCTTTTACCCTCCTAGAAATCATGGTCGTGATTTTTCTGATCGGTTTGATTGGGAGCATCATCGGCTATAACATGAAAGGGAGCATCGATGAAGGGAAAGCCTTCAAAAGCAAGCAGGCGAAAATCCGATTGCAAGAGATTTTGGAGCTTGAATTGGCAAAAGGGGCAAGTGCTATTGACATTGTAGAAAAAACGGAAGCAATTTTAGAAGGTTCTAAAATCATAAAAAATCCAAAAAATCTCGTAAAAGATGGTTGGGGAGAACCGTTCAGGATCAAGGTTAACGCCGCTAAAGAAGTGTCCGTCAAATCAAGCCGTCTAAAGGCTTACTTAAGAAAACAGGCAGAAAAACGAGGCTATGCAGAGGAAGAAGAGTAATTTTACTCTCCTAGAGATCGTCATTTGTGTTGCCATTCTAGGTATTGCTGCCGTGACAGTTGGGTGGCAGATGAGAAATATGCTTGCAATGCACCATTTTCATAAAAATATCGACAATCTGCTCACCGATCTGCGCAAATGCCAGCTGATTGCCCTATCCGATCGGAGCGATATTGAGATACGCATCTATAAGATGGAAGATCGGTACTTTTATCATCTGTATTCAGACACCCCGATTCCCTTTTTTAAATCTAAGCCCATGAAAATGATCGGGTTGAAAGAGGTTAGGCAGAAAAATCGTCCAATAGACGCACTCACCATATATATATATGGGAATGGGAGGATCGAACCCAATGAGAAAATCCAATTCTTCCAGAATGAAGAAGAAGGGTTCAGTTTGGATCTTTGCACGCCTCAATTGATTGAACTAAAAAGAATCAACTCAGTATCATAAGTTTGGAGGTAAAGTCCTATGCGTATCACAAGTTCAAAATTCAAGAATGGGGAAGCGATCCCACAAATTTATACCTGTGAGGGATACGATTGGAACCCACCTGTCGAATTTCACGATGTTCCCAAAGAGGCAAAGAGCCTTGTCTTGATCCTGGAAGATCCCGATGTTCCAAAAGATCTTAGACCAGATGGGCTTTGGGTGCATTGGATCGTCTATGAAATAGCTCCCGATTGCAAAGGGATTCCCGAGCATTCTGCTCCACCGGGAACCCATGGGCGTGGGACCAATATGCGGACCGCCTACATGGGACCCTGTCCTCCAGATCGACAGCACCGCTACTTTTTTTTCCTATATGCCATCGATTTTATGCCTGACTGGCCAAAAGGAATGACGAAAGAAGAAGTGGAAGCTAAAATAAAAGACCATATTATCGCCAAAGCTGAGCTGATGGGGACCTATAAACTCGAAAAATCTGTATAAAGTAGAGTTATCTCTTGACAAGTTATAGTTTTAATCCTTAATTTGCAAATTAGAGATAAAAACCCTGGGAACCTCTAGGGTATCCTTTAAATTTGTAGGAGGAAAGGGATGGAATCAGCAATGATGCTAGCCAGAGTATTCGGGCCTTTCATGGGAATTTTGGGCTTATGGATGCTCCTCTATGGTGATAATGTAGTCAAAATCATGGCTGCAATTAAAAATTCACCAACTGCTCAATATTCGAGCGCAGTCTTCAATCTTTTGATTGGTCTGGTCATTATCAGCATGTACAACGTATGGGTGTGGGATATTTTCTTCTTCGTCACTCTGCTCGGGTGGGCAATGTTCATTCGCGCACTATTTGCGTTCTTCATGCCTCAAGTGGTTGTAAGATCATTGATGACTAGAAATGCTTGGATGAAAACCATGGGAATGATCCCGTTTGTTTGGGGACTCATCCTTATTTGGATTGGCTACTATATGTAGTTTTTTTTCAAGTGGCCGCTAAAAAGCGGCCACTTGATCTCGCCTTTTTTTCTAAATTTGCGTATCCTTATGTAGAATCACTACATAGGGGATAACGATGCACCTTCTCAAAATTTTCCTTGCAGTATTGTTGACAAGTGCGGCTTTTGCCGATGGGCAACAGATTGCTTTAAAACCAAGACAGCCTCATTGGCGGCCTAAAATATTGGAGAATTTTAATGAAGGCTTGCCCAAAAGGGTCATATTTTTTGAAGAGGGCAGCGAAGCCCAAGAAACTCCCGTAAAGCAGCTCCTCTACTATCCTTCTGGCCAGCTCAAAAGTGAGATGGATCTAACCACCGTGGAAGAGGGATCCCCAGGATATGAAGAGTGGAAAACAACAAATGTTCCACATGGGGCGAGCGTTTCTTTCTTTGCTGGTGGACAGGTAGAAAAAACGGCCTTTTATGATCAGGGTATCGTCCACGGAGAGGTGAAAGTCTTCTATCCCAATGGCAATCTCCACGGAGTGGCAATTTTTGATCATGGGATTCGTCAAGGAGAGGCAAAATCTTACTATCAAGATGGAAAAAAATCCGAAGAAGCGACCTATGAAAAGGGAGAGATCGTCGGAGACATGGTCCGTTATTACCAAAATGAAGAGCGGGCCGTGATGATTCCCTATGAAAAAGGTGTTCCTCAAGGAACAGCCCTCGAATGGCATGAAAATGGCACGCTAAAGGCTAGTCGTAGATTCAATAATGGAGTATTAAATTCCGATGGGCGCAATCCTGCCGTTGTTATTTACGATGATAGTCGCAACATGGTAGAGGTCCAAGATTTTCAAGCAGGTCAGCCAATAGGCTCTCATCTTCGCTATCATCCCAATGGGAAAGAAAACTACAAGTGCCGCTACCGTGAGGGAAAAAAGCAAGGGGTGGAGCAATTCTTTTCCGATGAGGGAAAACTCATAGGAGAAGGAGAACATGTCTTAGGAGTCCCAAAAGGAGAGCATTGGCGTAGGCATAACAATGGGAAACTCGCGTATCTGGCCAAGTATAATCCCGAAGGCAAGATCTTAGAACCTGTTGTCCATTTCAATGAAGAGGGGCAAAAAATCGCAGAATATCTCGTTATCGGAGAAATGCGAGATGGAGCTCATCGGGAATGGTACGACAATGGGCAATTGAAGCTGGAATTCCATTATGCTGAAGGGAAGTTCGATGGCCAGCAGAAAGAATTTTATGAAAATGGGCAGTGCAAAATGCATGCTGCTTTCAAAGAGCACCAGAGAGATGGCGTTTATGAAGAGTGGTATGAGAATGGAAAGCTAGCAGCAAGGCTCAAATACAAAGAAGGAGAAAAGCATGGCCCTGCCTTGCGCTTCTTTGAGGATGGGACTCCCCATTTTGAGGAGAATTTTGTATCGGATAAGCACGACCAGCATCAAAAAGAATGGTATGAAAATGGCCAGCTGAAGTTCCAAGGGGCCTTCGCAGAAGGGAAAAAAGTGGACCGCCATCAAAATTGGAATGAAGAAGGGATTCTGATTTCCGATGCGACCTTTATCAATGATGATCCAGATGGCCTTATCCAAACATTCTATGGCAAAAAGCGGCCTAAAGAAATCATGAACTTTAAGAAAGGAAAACGCGACGGAAAAGCCGAAGAATACTATGAAAATGGGGAACAAAAGATCGCCGGATTTTATAAAAATGACAAGCTCGAAGGGGAATTAAAAGGATGGCATGAAAATGGAGCCTCTCTTTTTGTGAGACATTTCGCCGATGGTAACCCAACAGGGGAGCATTTTGAATACTATCCTACTAAAGAAAGTGAAAAAGTAGGACAGCTTGCGCGTCTTTTCCGCTACACAAAAGAGGGGCAGCTCCATGGAGAGCAGTGCACCTACTATCCAAGTGGAAATCCCCAAACAATTGTGAATTATAAAGATGGGCAACTCCACGGGTTGAAATCTCTATGGGATGGTGAGGGAAATCTCGCAGAAGAAGCGACTTACTTAGAGGGCAAACTCGATGGCCGCTTTTTTGAGCGGACAAAGGATGGCAAAGAGATGGTCTTCCACTACAAAAATAACCGAAGAGAGGGTCCACACGAGATCTATTTGCTCGGAAATCAATTCTTTGGGCGCGTGAAAGCTTTTGAGGTGAATTACGTCGATGATAAACTCGAAGGGGATGCCATTGAATATAATGAAGCTGGGGCCAAAATGTCGTCAACTCCGTTCAAGGCCGGAGTGAAAGAAGGAGAAGCTTTCATCTTCACACCCCAAGGTGGAGTCTTCATGAAGGTCCACTTCAAAAACGATAAGCGCGAAGGGCCTATGGTCCAGTTTCATCCAAATAACAAGCTCTTCAGAGAGGTCAACTTTGTCGATGATGAGAAAGAGGGAGAAGAGCGGACCTATTTTAATAATGAAAAATTAGCAGCGGTCACACCTTTTACACAGGGCAAAAAAGACGGGCTTTATCAAGAGTGGAACCCTGAAGGGATTCTGATCTTTGAAGGGGAGTACAAAGAGGATAAACGCCATGGGAAGTTCAATAAGTACTATGACGATGGGAGCCCAAAGGTTTTGCAGACCTTTGTCAATGACAAGCTTGATGGGGTGAAAAAAGCCTTCGATGAGAAAGGGCATGTAAATGAGACCCGCTACGAAATGGGCAGACGAACTTAACCACAAAAGAATTGTCGATATTGTCTACGACAATATCGAAGAAAAATGAAAAATTTCTAATACGGCACTTCGCGTCTTGAGCTGCGATCGCTTTGCCAAATCGGATCCTAACGCTCAGACGCCCCGTGTGAAACACTGTGGCGCTTCGCACGGACCAATTTTGCTGTGCGCTAGCAGCCATCGGCTGCAACTGCCGTTGCAGACCATTCAAAAAAATCTCTATGCTCCCTGTGGTTAACGGTGAAGCTAAATTATGTATACATGTTCTTGTTCGATCCAGAATGTTCTCTGGGGGTCCTTAATTTCTTGGAGAATTTTTTCGGCATCGTGAAGAAACATCGGAACAAGGCCAACACTTCGGACCTTATTAGGCGGGTAAAAAGTAATGTTCATGGCTAATCCGACTGAAGTTCGAGAAGGAGCTCCAATGGTATTTTTTTCGAATATTTCAGCTATAATTTCCTTTTGGCCCTGAAATTTATGATCTCTAATACTAAACTCGACCTCATATATTTTTGTAGCTGGAACAGTGATTGCGGTTGTCATGTTTTCTCCTTTTCTTTAAGAAATTCGTGAAATTTTCACGGAAATGAATTTAGCATTGTTTTTAGTTTTTATCGATGTTTTCGAAGAAAATCTCTGTGTACTCAGTGGTTGAGACGCTTTTCGAGCTTGGGGACGAAGGAAAGCATGATCGGATCATCCTCGGCATTAAAGGCGGGATTCATCTCTAGAGGCGGAGCCTCGGGAAACCAAACGGCAACGCGGCGCTGCTTCTCCCCATAGAAGAATTCCTCGTCACGATAGGTATAGTGATTGATCCGGATCTTGCTAATGCTGACCGTATCGGTAAGGCTCTTATTGGCGGGGAAGGGGACTTTGTTCTCGGTGACGTGAAAATAACCCTTTTTGTACTTGCAGTGATGGGGCTTTTTCATTTCTTTAATCGTTTTTGGCTGGAAAATCGTCTTCACAAAACGATTCTGCTCTAGGTTTTCGGGAGCTTTTTTGAGTAGGGTGCCAATGAGCGTTTGGGTATCGGGTATCCGGTAGATGTCGGATGTCCCATAGAGTTGCCAGTTGATCCCGATGCCTCCGTATTTTTCATAACTTTTTAAGAATTTGGGGAGAGTCTCTTTTTTGAGAGGGACAATGAACTCATCTGTATCGATGATGGCAAGCCAAAATGTTTCCTTCCGCCTTTGGTCGATGAGCTTGTTATAGGCACCACATTGAATGTGGGTCCAATTTTTGTGGTATTGGGACTCATAGGGCCAGTCGAAGAGCTCGACAATGCCTTTTTTAACATAAGGTTCAAGCACTCCATAATAGCTATCTTCACTCAAATTATTGAAAAGATAGAAATGCTCGACCCCAATCATCTGGTGATATTCAATCCACTCTTTGAGGAACCTGGCCTCATTGCGAAAGATTGCACAGACTGATAGGTAATATTTAGATTCAGCACACAATTGTGTGCTGAAAAGTGTTAAAAAAAGAGTAAACTTAAGCTTGTTCTTCTTGAAGGCTGCGAACATTGATTGCCATCGGCCCTCTTTTCCCCTCGCCTATTTCAAACTCTACGCGTTGACCTTTTTCAAGGACGCCTTCTATGTCTTCAACATTTGATCGATGAACGAAAAAATCTTTGCTTTGGACATCAGATTGAACAAACCCGTATCCTTTTTCTTCATCGAACCATTTAACTACGCCACGTTCCATTTTACTTTGTTCCTTTTGTACGTCTATGTAAAATCTCCTCTAAATGAGAAGGGATATAATCTTTTAAAGGTGCTCCATGAGAACTAAGTTCTCGTATGAGGCTTGAACTGATCTGTGAAGTACTATCTCTAGCCATCAAAAAAAGCGTTTCAATATTGCCAATTTTGTGGTTAGCATTTGCCATTTGCATCTCATATTCCATGTCACCTTCAGAGCGTAGGCCCCGAATGAGCGTGCTCACTCCTTGGCTTTTTGCAAAATCGGTGACAAGACCTGTAAAAGAAAAAATTTCAATATTTGAGAAAGAAGCGGTCTCTTTTTTTAGAGCCTCGATTCTCTCTTCAAGTGTCAAAATTGAATTTCTTTTTTCTATGTTTTCTCCAATTCCGACAATGAGAATTTCAAAAAGTGCAGCAGCACGCTTAATAATCTCTATATGTCCCAGAGTTGGGGGATCGAAAGTTCCTGCATATAAACCCTTAAACATCGTCATATGTTAAAGCAGAGGAAGAGTAAATATCAATGTTTTAATACCCAGAAGAATCCTTTTCGATTGGTTTCAACCTGCATTCCAAGCTCGCTTGCTGCTTTTTGAACTCCTTCTCTGACGGCAGGCTCTCTGTATTCTGTCCCGCAGATCACTCCACCGGCATTCAAATGAGGGTACCAATTCAGGATATCCTGGTGGATGCGGGTACTGTCGCGCGCGGCATCGACATAAATGAGATCGGCTGTCACATGGCGTAGAGCTTTTAGGGCTTCATCTGTATTCATCCGCAGAGGAACTACCCGCTCTTCAAGGCCTGCTTGTTGGATATTTGAAAGAAAAAGTTGATAGATATAGGAAAGGCGCGAATCGGTCATTTCTCCGTGGTGATCGGGCGTTCCAAGCCAATGATCAATGGCATAAACGGTCCCTTCTTTTCCGACTCGATAGCCGAAGAAGCGGGTCGAAGCGCCTGCCCAGCTGCCCAGCTCAATCACGGTTTTGATTTCTTGATTGCGTAAAATTTGATCTAATGGACCTTCTGTCGCAAAGTACCCTGCAGGGTCAAATTCGAGAGTGTCGATCGCGTCATAAATAGTGTGCGAGAAGAGCGGAAATGAACATAAAGTGATTGCTAATAAAAACTTCAATTTTTTCATGCAAAACCTCCCTTGGTGACTAAAAAATAATTTTAGAAAGATGTACGATAAATGGCAATCTTTCTTAGAATTCTGTTAGAAAATTTCGAGAACAGAGATGAGATGCATAGGGGAAAAATTTATCTCCTAGCTATATAATGTTACATTTGGAGGATTCTGCTCCGCTGTGCTTTAAGAACTCGATATTTCCAGAAGAAAGCTGAGCTCCTTTTATTTTGCATTTATTTGCTGAGAAATTCTTTATGTGAGAGATCCAGATCAGACACCATCGTTTTTCGTTAGGGGCTGGATGGAGTTTGATGACCGCGACACCTCCTTCTTCAAACTTCAGTATGATGGTGTCATCAGTTTCCCAGAATGCTTGCTCTATGGGTACGATGTGGGTATAGAT
>JAAKFB010000040.1 GCA_011065235.1 Chlamydiota bacterium
GTTCCTTAAAATAAGAATAATAAAGCCTGCCACAGTGGGTTGTTGTACAGTTTAAATGAGACAATGGTTCTGAAGCTCTCGTAAAGTATCCCCTCGCAAACAAAGCTCTTGCGTTGCTGAATATTTTTCCTTTGCTTTCAGCCAGCAAGACAAATACTCAACAGGGATATGATTTGGATGAAGGTAAATCGCCTGTTTCAGAAACTCCACGCAAATGGGCTCCTTTTCTTTAAGAATCTCAAGAGTAGTCAGATACGTTTCTGCCAAACTTCTTGCGTAACGCTTTATGAAGTCCACTTTTTGCAAAAGACTGTCCTTTGAGGCCAAAAGAGAAGGAGCAATCGCTGAAAAGTTCGAGATACTAACTCCAGGGGTCTCAGCTATGTAATGTCCAATTAGATTCATCATGAGAGGAAGATGATCGAGTTGTTTAGCAATTTGATTCAAAGACTCTAATTCTTTTTCACCTGTTAATTTGGAGAGTAAATGTATGGCTTCGAGAGGATTTTTTTCTATTTCAAGAAGAGTTTTTGGCGGACAAATACTTTTATCACGACAGGTGACCAGAACCATCCCTCCCGATTTGGGAAGGTCAAAAGGAACTTCTCTAAGATCATCAAAAATCAAAAGCCAAGGCTTTTTTCTTTGCTTCTCAAGAGCGCCGTGGACTTTTTTCCACAACGTATCAAAGTGCGATTCCTGGATTCCCAAAAACTCTCCAAGTTTCGCATAAGAATAGGAAATTGTCTCTTCTGAGCTCCCATCAATCCAGCTAATTAGAGAAAAGTCTTTGATACGATTATTGGCAAAGGCAATTGCAAGTTCTGTTTTTCCAATTCCACTCTCACCACACAGGGCAACCAAGTTTGATCCTCGTTCTTTTTTTTTTGTATGAAGATGCTTTTTTAATATTCCAAGTTCTTTTTCACGACCGATAAAATCTACATGTTTCGTAGGAAGATCCAGCAATTCTGTATCGCCACGATTGCAAAACAATAAAAAGAAAAAAATGATGGGACCGATAAGAAAAAAAAGATTTTTCTTATTCCATTTTTTTTCAGAAGAAGCCTTTTGATCTTCTTCTTGATGAGCATAAGACACAAAAATTCCCGGCATTTCTCGTTTCCCCTCAAAAAAAAGTAATGGTGTCAGAATTGATTTTTCAATTGTATGAAAAGAAAAAATTTTCTTAAACTCTTGAACTAGATTTATGAACGGCCTCTCTCTAAGTGATTCGCTTCTTGTCAAGGAACCAAATTGGGAAAACAGTCCCGTTCGAGCTCATTTTGATCTCGCTATAGAAAGTGAACGCCAAAGAAAGTTTTCAAAAGCTATCCATCATTACCTCTCGATGGCAGAAGGGTATGGAATCCGGTATCATGCAGTTTCTAGAAGAATCATCGACACTGCAGAAAAACTTTCTCATCAAGCTTATGACCCTCTGTTCTATGCCAATTTTCTTGAGCGCATACAAACAAAACTCCTCGAAGATCTTTCACTGAGCTCTCTTTGCCAACAAAAAAAAACGATTCGAGAAATTTTTTCTACAACTTTGGATACCATCAAAGATGCATATCCACAAGCCAGACCTCCAATTTGTTTTATTTGTTTCAATGTAGAAGAGCTCGATGTGAAACAATGGGTTTTAAATATCTTACTCCCCGATTTAAGCCGTCTCGGAGTCGTCCCTCTTTATTCTCCTGTTAATCTGATGACCGGGAATGACTTAAATGAGTTTGAAAAAAATGCTAGAACAGCAGATTTCGCACTCATCATGTGCACACCCGATTTAAAAAGAAAATGCGCCAACATACCCGATAGTGGATGCGCCCGGGAAGTCGCTCTAATCCAAAAACGTCCTCCAAACACGACAATTCCTCTTTTTTTTAAAGGCTCTCGGAGCGAGTCATTGCCACCTACTCTCCCTGAATCCATTTTTGGTCTATACATCACACCCTATCAGTATTATCCCATTCTCAGAGTGTTTGTGGCTTTGCGAGGTCACCCAGACTGCACAAAAGCAAACGACGGAATTCGAAATATTCAAGCAAAAGCACTTGAATTTCTCGGACCCTATCGACCTTCAAGGCTTCATTCTCCCTCGCATCAACAACGGCCCTACACCGATTTAGGTCCAATTCCCCACGAAAATCGATACTTTATCCAACGAAAAAATATAGATATCGATGCTGCATTTTGTCGGAGCAGAATTGTCGTTTTAATCCAGGATCCAAATATTCTATCTCGCACAGGAAAAACACAAATTGCGATCGATTATGCAAGAAATACAACGCGTTTTGACAAAATTATCTGGATCGAAAGTCCAATAAAATTGAGAAAAGAAGCTTTTTCAAGCCCTAGGACTCTTATTGTCCTAGATGATCCTTCAGATTTTTATGCTCAAGGCCAAGCACACGTTCTCATTACCTCTAGACACCCCCATTGGGATTTGAAAGATGTTGAAGTCATCAACGTTCCTCCTTTTTCCGATGACGAAGCACTTGATCTTCTTCAAAGAATAAGTCGGTGTTATACCGATGAAAATTTAGCCGTCGAATTGATTCATAGTGTGGAAAATATTCCTTCCTTTATTGAAAAAATGGGGAGTGCTATTTCTGAGTCTTTTTCTATAAAAGATTATCCTCTCATTCAGCAACAAGAGCTTACACGAAAAAAACAAGCTCTCTCTAATAAGGGCAATATCTCTATTGTCGATGAATGTATTGGAAGGCTGCAAGAAACTGAATATTGTGATCGATGGTTTTCTCAAAAAAAAGGGCCTCTTTTTCTCTGCGGTGAACCTGGTATTGGAAAAACAACATTTGCTAAGTATTATGCTCTTCAAAAAGCTCTCGAATACGAAGTTCTAGGTTATATCTCTTGTGAGAGTGAAACTACTCAGTTTTCAGGATATCTTGAAATAGCCCGCAAACTTCACCTAAAAGAAGACGATCCTCAAAAAAGCGTCACGGATTTTTTCAAAACACACCGGGGACTCTTAATATTGGATGATGTGAGGGATAGTTCTATTCCACTAAATCATGCAAACCTTATCGTGATCACCTCCTCTCCTCCCGAAGAGCACTTTTCACTTTCTCCTTTGCCAGAAGGGCGTCCTATTTTTGTTCAAACAGTAGAAAAATGGCGCAATGTGGGTCTCACAGAAGAACAGATAAATAAATGTCTAAATCATGGACAAGTTGCGTGGCAACAATATCTTTTTCCTCTTATCAAACAAAAAGAAATAGAAAGAGTCCCCTCTACAGAGTCTTTTGTACTTCCTCTTTTTCATCTTCTCCTGCACGTATCACCTGTCAAAAAATCACTTGTTTATCAATATCTACAAAAAGTCTTTTGCATGTCGCCAACAAAAGCAAGAGTGCGCCTTGAAGTAGGACTCAGTATTATTGATCAATTTTTTCCAATTAAAAAAACAACAGAAACAATTATTTTAAAGAGGATACTCCAATGAATTTAACACCAATTCAGTTTCTAGGACCATCATCTAATAACAACACCGAGCCAGAAATAAAAAAACAAGAAGGCCTTTCCTTTCCCAATCCCCTATTTGTCAAGCGAGGAACATACAGTAGCCAAATTCAAGAAGCTTTCTTTTCAAAAATGGCCAGAATCGTGATTTTAACCCAAGAAGAGGGAATACAATGTAAAACGGGGAAAACAGTCATTGCAAAAGACTACGCTCAGATCTACGGAAACCAGTTTGATGAAATTTTTGAACTACAAGCAGATTCACAGCTCATGGACCCTACGCTTCTCGATAAACTTCATCAAAATCAAAATTGGCTTCTTGTCTTGGACAATGTCCAAAGTCTACGACAGCTCCGAGAAGCCGGCTTTTCTTTAGAAACTCTTGAGCAAAATGGCCATATTTTGATCACTTCACGGGTAACAAATTGGAATGTTCCAGGAGCCACTATCGTTCCCGTGGGTTTATTTTCCAAAAAAGAAGCGATTCAAGTGCTGCTCAAACAATTTCCAAGTTGTCCTCAAGAAACTGCCTTAAAAATCGTTGAAGCCCTAAATTTCGTTCCCTCATCCCTTTGCAGAGCTGTTGAACAAATTCGCGAGTGGAAGATCTCTGTCGAGAACTATCTAGTTATGCGCTTGGCAGTTCTAGAAGAAAATGTTCGAAATTTACCGCAAAGCAGTTATTTGCCAGAAAAAAATCCAACATTTGTAGGTCGCGAATTAGATCTCGTCTCCTTGGAAGAATCTCTGAGCAAAGACAAACCCCTGGTTTTATCTGCCGAAGTTGGCCTTGGCGGGATTGGGAAAACCCAACTCGCCCTTCAGTATGCATACAGAACAGCTCATCAATACCAACGCATTTTATGGATCGATGCTGAAAATGAATCCACGTTTACGAGCTCTTACAAAAAAATTGCCAACCTGATCGGAATCCCTATTACAGTTTCACTAGTAGAGGATGTGAATCAATTTCTTCAAACGCACCCAGGTTGGCTCCTCATTTTTGATGACGTGCTGCATCCAGATGCCATACGCAACTCTATTCCGAAATCAGGGGGTCATGTCTTGATAACTTCTAGAAATACCTCTTGGGAAGGGCTCGCCCAAGTATTCAAAGTAGGAGTCTTTAAACCAAAAGAGTCTGTAGAATTAATCATGAAAATTACAGAATTATATGGCCAAGAAGAAGATGCTCTTGAGCTTAGTAATACATGTCTACATCACCTTCCATTAGCTGTTGCTCAAGCAGCGGCTTTCATTAGAGAAACAAAAATAAGCATCCGAGAATATATCGAATTATTTCAGCAGGCACGTCCGGATTTATGGGAAGATGAACAAGCTCCAAATGATCTATATGAGAAAACCGTCAAGACGACTTGGGATCTTTCGATGAACAGAATCGCAGAAGAGGAAAGAGTCTCCCTTGCACGCTTTGGAGCAACCAAAAATAGTGTACTTCCTCTGATGCAATCGTGCAGTCTTTTTGGCCCGAAAGACATCCCCAGTGACATTCTCCTTCTGAGGTGGATCAAATTCCATCTCGGCAAGGACAAAGATCTATTGGAGCTTCAAGAAACAGTGAATTTTCTAACACGTTACTCTATGGTGGATTTGTCACGTGAGGGCTTAAGTATCCATTCTCTTGTACAAACCGTAGTGAGAGACGGCCTTTCTCAAGGAGAACTCCGCGCACTTCTTATAGATACAATGAAATTTTTCAAAAAATATCAAGATGATGGAAAAATTCCCCTGTTTTGTTATTGGAACACCGAACCAAAGACTATTAATAACCTCTACCGTCTTTTACCTCACGGCCTTTCTCTCGCTACTCATGCAGTCGCATCCGGTTTGAAAGCGCAAGCAATCGAATTATTCATCACCATCGGTGCTTTTTCCTGTCATCAAGGAAACTTCGAACTTGCTGAAATAGTACTCAAGCGAGCACTCGATCTTGAAGAGAGTGCGGGGGTCTACAAAAACTTGGGAAATATTTACGTCAACACGGGGCAGTTGGAAAAAGCTGAAGAGTGTTATCTAAAAGCCAACGATCGAGATGGAGCTATCCAAGTAATGATTCGGAGAAAACAATTTGATCGAGCAGAGGATATGCTTAGGGAAGACATTGACCGATTACGCAAAGGCCCTACTTTGATAGGATCTACAAATGTCCGATATTTTCTTGGATTCAACTTGAAGCATTTAGGATACGTCCTACTAAAAAAAGGAAAACCTGAGCAAGCAATTGAGTTCTTAAAAGAGGCAAAACAGGCCTTTGTTGAAATCTACAAGCCAGATAATCATTTTTCTGCAGAAGTCGATTATTTCATTGCGCAAGCTTATGGTGCGCTCTCAGATACGGTCAATCAAGAAAAGCATCTAAGTTTTGTCATCGATGCATATGAGAAAACAATTCAAGAAGATAAACCTGAAAGCATTCAGGGGCGCTTGGTTACTTGTTACCAAATTTTAGCAATTCTCTGTTCCCAAAGACAAGATTTATCCGGAGCCAGAATGCATCTCAAAAGAGCTATTCATCTTTCAGAAATTAGATTTGGTTCTTCATCCACAAATACGATTGCTTTGCGTACGCAATTAATCAAACTTGATGAACTGTCTGGCGAAAATACTATACAGCCAATCCATGATGAGTCGCTTTCCCAAAGCGGTTTGTGACTTTTCGATCTTTTCTTGATCAAATATTGACATAAACATTCTTAAATGATCTTATGCGGGCTGAATTTTCAATAAAAGACACATTGCTAGAGCAATTTGCATCTCGAAAATAGCAATAGCCTTCAGAAAATTCATTCATGAAAAGCAAACTAAGGAGAATAACCATGAGTTCAAAAATAGAAATGTCAATACCAGAAACAAACCTATTCATTCCCAATCAATTAAACAACGTAGAGGTCAAATATAAAGACCATGATTTTTTTGTGATCCACCAAGGGAAAAGCCAAAAAGTTGAAAATTACCAATTATCTAAGGAGCTTAGGGGAATTACTCTCGAGCAGCTAGAAAAATGCTTGGATGTGGCTTACCTATCTTTGTCTAAAATCGGGAAAGACTATGCAATCGAGTGTAAACTCCGAATGAAAGGCGGGGGTCCTCTATTTGGTGCTATTGGATATTGGGCGACCAAAACACTATGCTACGGAACGGCGGTTGGCGCTGGCACTGCTGCTGTTATTGCAACAGGAGGAGCAGCCGCTGGAGTAGGAGGAGCAGCAGCTGCTGCCGCTGCATCAGTTGGGACAGCCAGCTTGGGCACAGGAGTTGGAGTAGTTGCTGCAAACGCAGCTAGCGCGGGCGGGGTCATAGCTGCAGTAGAGACAGCTTCTGCAGCTGTTGGAGCAATTTTAACTGCAATCCCTTTTCTACCTTAAAAATGCAATTTCCATTTCAGTTTTCCGAAAATCACACCTCATATAGGGGTGTGATTTTTGCTTTCAAAATCATCTTTTTTAGATTTTTTCATATATTGGATTTTATTTATTGACAATAAATATCATATTTTGATTTTATTATATGCGAATTTTATGCCGGACATTTACCGGCACGCAGTGAAAACAAATCGCACACACAGAAAATTCGCTTAGCATTTAAAAAACAGAGTCTCAAAGAGGAATCATTTTGAGATTCACTAAACCAATTAAGGAGACCATTATGTCAATATCATCAATATCTCAAACAATTCAACAAAACGCCAGTTCTATATCCAATTCAATTTCAAATCGATTTTCCATTAGCTTACCTAATATCGCAAACAATCTTAACAAGATAGCAGTTCCAGCAATAACACTATTTGCGCTTGGCAATATACCTGGAGTAACAGCCCCGGGAGTAATATATTTGGGCTGCTTAACAGCCTGTACAGTAGGCTGTGGAATAGCTTCAGCAGGTGTAGGAGTTCCATTGTGTATCACTGCTTGTGCAGCAGCATGCGCACCCACAATACCAGTATCTATTATTTTATAGCGCAATTCTAAAACATGTATTTGTTCAGTGAGTCGCAAGACTCACTGAACAAATATTTTTTTTACATGATTTGGTTTATAAAACCAATCTTCACATCGATTGAAAGCGGTTTTACTCGATTTGAGTGAAGAGTTAATGGTTTTTGCGCAGCATTTACAATGAATAGAACCAGAAAAAAAATAACGGCTATCAGAAATGTCCTATAGCTAAACGAGAAATCCCAATTTAGGGTTGAGTGCCATTTCATAAATACACCTCCGGTGAAATTAAATATCATTATATGATCATTTTGGAATATTTTTGTCAATTTTTGATTTTTTTATGGGTGGGTTGAAATCTAAATATCTAGTGTCCATATAAAGAATTGGGATGTCTGAACAAAAACGGCTCTTAGAGCACCGCAATAAAAAAGCTAATTGGAAAAAATGGGGCCCCTACCTCAGCGAGAGAGCTTGGGGAACCGTACGCGAAGACTATGGATCGGGAGATTCATGGCTCGCATTCCCTTTTGAAGATGCCAATAAAAGGGTTTTCCGTTGGGGTGAAGATGGACTTGGCGGTATTTGCGACCGGTATCAGACAATTTGTTTGGCATTTGCCCTGTGGAATGGCAAGGATCCAATTTTAAAAGAGCGACTCTTTGGCCTCAGTAACGCCCAAGGCAACCACGGCGAAGATGTTAAAGACCTCTATTACTATGTAGATGCCACGCCGACGTCCAGCTATCTCAAAATGGTCTATAAATATCCTCAGGCAGAATTTCCCTATGAAGATCTGAGAGAAGAAAATAAGAAGAGGGGATTTGAAGATCTCGAATATGAAATTCTCGATACGGGCGTTTTCAATGACGATGCCTATTTTGATGTGCAGTTTGAGTATGCCAAAGAAGGAACAGACGATATTTTATGTCGCGTTACTGTAACTAACCGAGGTAAGCAACCAGCTCCGCTTACACTCCTTCCAACGGTTTGGTTCCGCAATTCCTGGAAATGGGGCTATGAAAATGGACCCACAGGAGACAATAAAGGCAAACCTGAGCTCATGCAAGAAAACGATCATGTCCGCTTGCAGCATATGGAATCCGATCAATATTATTTCTATGTGCAAGATCCACGGAAATGGATCTTTTGCGAAAATGATACCGATGTCCCCTATCCAAAATATGCGTTTAACCACTATGTGATCGAAGGAAAAACAGAAGCTGTAAACCCAGAAAAAAAAGGGACAAAAGCCGCAGCTGTCCTTAGCTTTACAGTCAATCCTGGAGAAAGTGAAGGGGTTTTCTGTCGTATTTCAAGAGAACCTCAAAAAGATCCATTTAAAAAGTTCTCGAAAATTTTCAAGAAGCGCATAAAAGAATCGGATGATTTTTATAAGACGATCCAAAATCCAGGAATTTCCGATGATTTGAAGAATATTCAGAGACAAGCCTTTGCCGGCATGCTCTTTTCTAAGCAATTCTATTATCTCGATCAACGCCAATGGCAACATGGCGATCCCAATTTAGAGCCCAACCACTCCCAGATGCGCAATGAGGATTGGGGACACTTAACGGCATTTGACATCCACTCGATGCCCGATAAGTGGGAGTATCCCTACTTCTGCGCGTGGGACACTGCTTTTCATTGTATCCCCTTAGTCCTTGTCGATCCCGACTTTGCTAAGCGGCAGCTTACATTGATGACGCGAGAATGGTACATGCATCCTAATGGACAACTGCCCGCCTATGAATGGATCTTCTCAGATGTGAATCCGCCAGTCCATGCATGGGCTGTTTGGAGAACCTATAAAATTGATGAGAAAATATATGGAAAAGCCGATCGAGGATTTCTCGAAGGTAACTTTCATAAGCTCTTGCTCAACTTCACCTGGTGGGTGAATAAAAAGGACGAAGATGGACACAACGTCTTCCAAGGAGGATTTCTTGGAATGGACAACATCAGTGTTTTTGACCGAAGCAACACGTTGCCAACTGGGGGTCACATCGATCAGTCCGATGGATCTGCATGGATGAGCTTTTATTGCATCTCTCTTATGAAAATCGCCCTCCATCTCGCAGAAGAAGAACCCGTCTATCAAGACATGGCGACGAAATTCTTCGAGCACTTCTTGCGTATCGCAGCTGCGATGTCGAGCTGTGGTGGAGGAGAGCATTCTCTTTGGAATGAAGAGGATGGCTTTTTCTATGACGTTTTACACTTGCCCGATGATAGCATTGCACCACTAAAAGTCCGCTCTCTTGTCGGACTCGTTCCCATGCTCGGTGTGGAAACTCTTCAGCCAGAGTTGTTAGAAAAAATGCCCGATTTTAAGCGGCGGATGGATTGGTTTATCAGCAAGCGCCCCGATGTGAGCTGCAACATCGCATGCATGTATAGCGGTGGTCAGGGTGGACGCCGGTTAATGTCGATTGTAACCAAAGATCAGCTGATCCGAGTACTCAAATACATGCTCGACGAAGAGGAATTCCTCTCTCCATATGGCATCCGATCGGTATCTAAATATCATGAAAAAAACCCTTACGTCTTCCAAGCCAATGGGACCGAATATGAAGTGAAATACATCCCAGGAGAATCCAACAACAGCCTATTTGGAGGGAACTCAAACTGGCGTGGACCGATTTGGTTTCCAATCAACTTTTTGATCATCGAAGCGCTTCAGCGCTACCATCACTATTATGGCGATGAACTTAAGGTAGAATTTCCCACAGGATCGGGAAATTTCCTCAATCTATGGGATGTGGCTACAGAAATTTCCAAAAGACTCATCAAGATGTTTATTCCCGGGGAAAATGGAAAGCGTCCCATCTTCGGAGGGGTAGATTTTCACGACCATATTCTCTTCAATGAATATTACCACGGTGATAACGGCAGAGGTGTTGGCGCCTCTCACCAAACCGGCTGGACAGGACTCATTGCAAAGCTAATTCAGCAGTCAGGAGATTTGCTCTAATAGTTTCACGGACCTCCTCCTGAGGCTCCATCAGCGGCAAACGCATCTTTGAAGAGCATTTTCCCAAAAGACTCACCCCGTATTTGACGCATTGAGGATTTGTCTCTAGGACCATGGCTTTACATAAGGGATAAAGCTCAAAAAACTTCTCACGCCCACGGTTTTTCTGAGCTAATTCGATGAACTCCTTCCACTGCCGAGGGATCACGTTGCCCACGATGGAAATGACCCCTTTTGCCCCGATGGAAAAATAAGGTAATGCTACAGAATCATTCCCCGAATAAAGAGGAGTTTTAGTCTTTGTGAGAATTTCAGTTGCCAAATTGAGATCATTCGATGCGTCCTTGATCGCCACGACTTGAGGAATCTCACAAATGCGACAAGTGGCATCTGAGGTTAGCTTTACACCTGTGCGTCCCGGGTGATGATAGAGAATCATAGGCAGGTCAACTTTGGCAATTTCAGCAAAGTGTTGATAACAGCCCTCAGATGTAGGGAGTAAGTAGTAAGGGACAATTATGAGGCAACTATCCATCCCATATTTTTTAGCCTTTTCAGTAAGAGCTCTACTTTCTCTCGTTTGATGGGTTCCCGTCCCGGCAATTAGGGATATTTTTCCCTTGCCCACTTCGGCAGCCCTTTGAAAGATAGCACATTTTTCTTCTGTGGAGAGTAAGCTTCCCTCTCCCGTACTTCCGCACAGAACAAGTCCATCTGTTCCCTCTTCGATATGCCACTGGATGAGCCGCTGCAAAGAATCAAGATCAACTTTTCCCTCGTTATCAAATGGTGTAATGAGTGCAACAATAGACATTATTTTCTTCCCTGCCCCGCGACTGCTACCTCATTTTTCCTCTATGCTACCTGCGGTACTCATTTACAGCGCCTCTCTCGTCACCAAGGTGCCAATACCTTGGCTTCCTCGAGAAACTTGTATCTGAGCCCCTCGTTTACGCCTAAATGAAAAGAAAGTAGCAGTCACGGGGCTTGAATTTAATTCTTTAAATTGTGATGTCTAGAATTAACAATACCTGTAGGGGGAAATGATGGCTAAACAAAAAAGCGCAAAATTTAGTGTCATTGGACTGGCACTCGGTGTGGGGATCTATTGGGGTCTTTCCATGAT
>JAAKFB010000041.1 GCA_011065235.1 Chlamydiota bacterium
AGCACAGCCATCTGCAAAATCTCGTTCCTCTTTTTCTCCCCGCCAGAAAATCCCTCGTTGAGGTTGCGCTGGGCAAATTCGGGTTTCATCTCGAGAAGCTCGAGTTTTTCATCGAGAAGTGTGCGGAATGCACTTTCGGCAAGAGGGGGTTTTTGCTCTGCTTTTAGCTTTGCGTCGAGGGCAGCCTGCAAAAACTGGGAATTGCTGATTCCTGGAATTTCCACCGGATATTGAAATCCGATGAATAAGCCCAAATGGGCACGCTCTTCGGGTTCGAGCTCTAGAATATTTTGCTCATTGAACAGCACTTCTCCCGATAGGATCTCATAGGCGGGGTCGCCAGCTAGAACTTTTGCAAGAGTGGATTTTCCCGCTCCATTCGGCCCCATGATGGCATGGATCTGCCCCTTTAAAACTTCAAGATCAATCCCTTTGAGAATGACATTTCCATCTACGGAAACATGGAGATTTTTAATTTTCAACATAAGTACTCATCCCACTGAATGTTCAAGTTTTAGGGCTAGTAGTTTTTGAGCTTCGGCTGCAAATTCAAGTGGAAGCTCTTTAAATACGTCTTTGCAAAATCCATTCACGATCAAATTGATTGCATCTTCACGGTCAATTCCTCGTGCCTGCAAGTAGAAAAGCTGTTCTTCATTCATTTTAGAGGTGGAAGCTTCGTGCTCCACTTCACTAGTGGCATTTCCCGCTTCAATGTAGGGAAACGTGTTTGCTGAGCACTTATTGCCCACAAGCATCGAATCGCACTGCGTGTAATTGCGTGCAAAGCTCGCGCGAGGGGCAAATTTCACAAGGCCGCGATAGGTGTTGTGCGACTCATCTGCAGAAATCCCTTTTGAAATGATGGTCGAACGGGTATTTTTTCCCAGATGGATCATCTTCGTGCCTGTATCGGCTTGCATCTTTCCATTTGTCAGGGCCACTGAGTAAAACTCTCCGACGGATTCATCGCCCTGCAAGATGCAACTGGGATATTTCCAGGTGATGGCAGCTCCCGCTTCCACCTGTGTCCAAGAAATTTTCGAGCGGTATCCAGCACACCGTCCTCGTTTGGTCACAAAATTGTAAATTCCCCCAATGCCTGTTTTGGGATCCCCCGCATACCAGTTCTGCACGGTGGAGTATTTGATTTCAGCATGGGACTCGGCAATGAGCTCGACAACGGCAGCGTGGAGTTGGTTATTTTCATACGCCGGTGCGGTGCATCCTTCGAGATAGCTGACATAGGAGCCTTCTTCGGCGATGATGAGAGTTCTCTCGAATTGCCCACTTGTTTTGTCGTTGATTCTGAAATAGGTCGAAAGCTCAATTGGGCAGCGCACCCCTTTAGGGATATGAACAAAAGAGCCGTCGGAAAAGACGGCGGAATTGAGGGCTGCAAAATAATTATCCCCCATCGGGACGACAGTTCCGATGTACTTTTCAAGCATTTCAGGGAATTTTTGAACCGCTTCAGATATCGAGCAGAGGGTCACCCCCGCATCTTCGAGGGTCTTTTTAAATGTGGTCCCTAAAGAGACCGAATCGAAAACGACATCGACGGCAACGGCAACGCCCGCCAATCTCTTTTGTTCTTCGAGAGGAATACCCAGCTTTTTGAGGGTTTTGAGGAGCTCGGGATCCACTTCATCCAAGTTTTCCAGCGACTGCTTTTTCTTGGGTGCCGAATAATAACAAATATCTTGGTAATCAATGGGATTAAATTTGACGTTCGCCCATGTGGGCTCGTCCATCTGCTTCCATTTTTCAAAAGCACGGAGCCGAAATGTTAAGAGAAATTCGGGCTCATTCTTCTTCTCAGAGATCGCCCGAATGGTGTCTTCTGTTAATCCTTTGGGCAAAGACTCTGTTTCAATTTCAGTAGAAAAGCCGTATTTATACTCTTTAGTAGTCATCTACGTGAAAGTATAGCATAGGCTCTCTGCCAATGCGAGTTCTTCTTTGGTATCGATCCCAAAAATTTCTTGATACGTTTCATGTACATGGATGGACATCCCGTTATCGAGAAATCTCAGCTGCTCCAACTTCTCCGCTTTTTCAAGAGGTGAAGGTTCGAGAGAAGCGATCCTCTTCAGAGCATCCGCAGAATAGGCATAAATGCCGATGTGTTTGTAAATGTTTTTTTCATTTGCAGGGATGGGATTCCGCGAGAAGTAGAGCGCCCGTTTCGATTGATCACACACCACTTTCACGACATTTTGTGATGTGATTTCTTCCGGTTTGTCAATTTTCCGTTTCAATGTCCAAATTTCTTCCCCAGGCTCACCTGTAGATTGAAGAAGCGTTTCAATCATCTCTTTTGTGATGAACGGCTCATCTCCCTGCCAGTTTACCCAGATGTCGGCTTGTAATTTCTTTTTTTGATCAAGCTCTACCAAACGGTCAGTTCCACTTTGACAGTTCGGATCGGTGAGAATCGCCTCGCCGCCAAATGCTTTAGCGGCCTCGAGTAGCTCTATGCAATCCACCGCCAGAACAACCTGGTCGAATAATCCGGTTTTCATCGCCCCTTCATAGGCCCATTGAATGAGGGGCTTTCCTCCAAGGGGAGCGAGAACTTTTCGAGGAAAACGGGTTGAGGCAAGTCTTGCCGGAATCACGCAAGCAACCTTTTTAGACATGGAGACACCACGCGATTGTTTTGTCGATTCCCTCTTCAATGGGTTGACTTGGGGACCACCCGAGTTCTTTTTCAAGTTTTTGGCAGTTGAGGCTGTAGCGCAAATCGTGACCTGGGCGGTCCTTAACGTAGGTGATCAAGTCCGTGTATTTCTTGGGGTTTACCCCTTTGATTTTGGCAACCCTTTCAATCAAGAGTTGCAGAAGATCGATATTTTTCAGCTCGCACTTGCTTCCAATATTGTAGCTTTCTCCTTTTTCCCCTTTCTGCACAATGATCCACAATGCACGAACATGGTCTTCAACAAATAACCAATCGCGGACATTGATCCCTTTCCCATAGACTGGAAGTTCTCTTCTTGCTAAACACCCCTCAATCATTTTTGGAACGAATTTTTCTCGGTATTGATAGGGACCATAGTTATTACTGCTGTGAGAAAGAGTGACGATAAGGCCATACGTATGGGCATAGGCTCTGACAAAATGGTCTGACGCTGCTTTGGATGCTGCATAGGGAGAGTTGGGGCGGTACGGAGAATCCTCACTAAATTCCCCTTCAGTAATCGAGCCATACACCTCATCGGTGGAGACGTGATGGAAATGGATATGCCGAAACCTACGGACCACCTCGAGCAGACTCAATGTCCCTTCGACATTTGTCCGATAAAATAGGCGGGGATTTGCGATGCTTGTGTCCACATGGCTCTCTGCGGCAAAGTGGATAATTGTGTCAATTTCATGGGTTCGAACGAGCTCTTCGACAAGAGTTCCATTGAGGATATCTCCTTGGACAAAGACATGGCGAGGGTCAGATTCGATAGAGCTTAAATTTTTTAGGTTTCCCGCATAGGTGAGGCGATCGAGATTGACCACCTTATTGACTTGAGACTCCGTTTCTAAAAGATAACGGACAAAAGCCGAGCCGATGAAGCCCGCTCCTCCGGTGACAAGAATCTGTTTAACGTCGCGAGGATGTGACATGATCGAAATACTCTCCTAGAATAGTTTTCCACATACGGGGTTTTCTTCCAAGAACAAGAGCCACTTTTTTCGTGTCGAGAGCAGAGTATTGAGGACGCGGAGACACCGAGGGAAAAGAGCCTGCTGAAACTGGAGAAATTTTTTGACATTTGAGAGGGATGTTCCGCGCCATTGCCTCTTCATAAAAATCTGAAGCAATGTCAAAACGACTTTGTGGCTCTCCATTGGCAAAATGGAAAATCCCGCTATGACAACAAAGATCGATAAGGGCGTATGCTAGATCGCGGTTATAGGTCGCTCGATTGATCTGGTCTTCGACCGCTTCCAAATGTGCTTCATTTTTTAATTTGGAGAGGAGCGAAGAGATAAAGTTTTTTCCCGTATGTCCAAAGATCCACGAGGTGCGGACAATACATGCAGAATGCATCTGATCGAGAAGACGTTCTTCCCCTTCCCATTTGCTCTTGCCGTAGACTCCGAGAGGATTGGGGCGATCGGCCTCTTCATAGGGAATCCTCTTTTCTCCATCAAAAACATAATCGGTCGACACATGGAGAATTTTCATCCCCTCTTCCCGCGCGAGTATCCCTAAATTTTCTGGACCAATAGAGTTCACCGCATAGGCTCTTTTGCTGTTTTTTTCAGCTCCATCCACATCGGTATAAGCAGCACAGTTGATGATATGTGTACCCTGTGCGCCCTTTTTGAGCTGCTCTAAATCGGTGATATCGATATCGGAGCGTTTTGAGGCAACAAAGGGAATTTTTTCTATTTGACAGCGGTCAATGAGCGCACTGCCCAGTTGCCCTGCAGCTCCCAAGATCCATATTTTCATCAATCATCACCTCTTTTAAGCATGGGGCATTTCGATCCTTTTCAGAGAGAATCGGATGTTCAATCGGCCAAACAATTCCCACATCGGGATCGTCATAGCAAAACGTCTTTTCCGTTTCAGGATTAAACACATTGCTCACTTTGTAGACGATATGTGCCTCTTCACTCAGCACCGCAAAGCCGTGTGCAAATCCCACCGGAATGAAGAGCTGTTCGTGGTTTTTTGCAGCAAGCTCGCATGCTCCCCATTTTCCAAAAGTCGCCGAATGGGGACGAATATCGACAAATACGTCGTAAATTGTCCCAACGATAACCGAAATGAGTTTCGACTGGCCCGGTTCTGATTGGAAATGCATCCCGCGGATAGTTCCCTTTTTGGAAAACGAGTGGTTATCCTGCAAAAAGTCGGGATCAATCCCCATTTTCTTATAGATTGGGCTGCGGTAGCTCTCGATAAAAAAGCCCCGGTCATCGGAGTAAGAACGAAGCTGAATCCGCTTCACTTCGGGTAATTCACAGTCTGAGATCTCGATCATTTGCTTGTTTTTTTTTGATTGCTAGGGTAACCTATCCAATCATTTAAACAAAAATATGGATTTTAAGAAATGAAACTCTTTCATTCCCATGGACACGTCATTGGAGGTGGCCTTTTAATTGCAGGAACGACGATCGGTGTGGGAATGTTGGCTCTTCCGGTTGCTACAGGCCCGGGTGGTTTCTTGCCCTCGATCCTCATCTACATTGCCTGCTGGGTATTTATGCTCTGCACAGGATTGCTCCTTCTAGAAGTTTGTACGTGGATGCCCGAAGACTCCAACTTAATCACCATGGCGAGCCGCCTACTTGGAAAACCGGGAAAAATTGCCTGCTGGCTAATTTATCTCTTCCTCTTTGAAACCATCATGATTGCCCATATTGCCGGTGGTGGCGGCATCACGAGTGAAATTTTCTCTGGAGATGTTGGACTCATTCCCTCCATGATCTTTTACGTGCTCCTCTTTTCTCCTATCATTTACCTCGGCACAAAGACCGTTGACCGGATCAATCTCTTGATATTTTCCGGTGTAATCATCACCTATCTTCTCTTCATCACCGTTTCCATCTCCCATGTCGATCTAAAAAAACTCTCCTATGTCAATTGGGGTAGAGCCTGGATCGCCATTCCCATTTTATTCACCGCTTTTACCTACCAAGTGATCATCCCCACCCTCGTCACGTATATGAAACGCGATTTCAAAAAAGTACGCCAAGCGATCTTTTTTGGAACCTCCATCCCCATCTCCGTTTATTTGGTATGGCAAGTCCTCATCCTCGGAATCATTCCCATCCAAGGCCCAAATGGATTGATAGAAGCTGCAGAAAAAGGTCAAAATGCTATCTCGCCACTCAAACATTTCGTCGACAGCAGTGCCATCGTAGGAATCGGAAAAGCATTTGGTTTTTTTGCCATGACCGCATCTTATGTTGCCATTTCACTTGCTTTTCTTGATTTTTTGGCCGATGGGCTCAAAGTAAAAAAAGTGGGAATTCGTAAATTCGTTCTCTGTTTAGTCGTTTTTATTCCGCCCCTTTTGATCTCGTTGATTAATCCCAACATTTTTCTAACTGCATTGGGATATGCTGGTGGGATCAGTTGTGCCATTCTCTTTGGGATTTACCCACCCCTCATGGTATGGATTGGGCGTTATCAAAAAGGATACACAACGGGAAGGCAAATCTCCGGCGGCAAAGTGTTTCTTGCGTTTTTGATTGTGCTGATGATTGGCGAACTTGGAATTGAAATCATTCCCAAATTTATGTGATAAAGATGGCCATGTGGCTTCGCAAAATCGGTCTTTTTTTTTTAGGCTCCCCCATCTGCTTTGCAAGCATCGGTGGGTATATGCCAGGAGACGGCATTCCAAGAGAAAAAGAATGTCTTCCCCCTTGGTTTACCGGCCCGCTTCTCACGCCCTCTGGTCACGTCGTCCCCATAGATTATATCAACGTCGAGCCCTATTGGTTCTATACCGTCACGACAGGGAGCTACGGCAGCGATGGAGATTCATTTTCAACGCCTAATTTCACAACATCCAATTTCCAGCTCCCCGTCTTCATCGGTCTTACGGAGTGGATGGATATCCTAGTCATCGGGCAAGCGGAATGGAATGAAACCCGTGGCGTTTCTTCCCTCGAGTTTGGAGAGACGATTGTGGAGCTCGACTTCCAGCTGCTCCATGATACCCGGCACAACACCCTTCCCGGTGTCAAAGTCTACGCGTCGCAACTTTTTCCAACAGGGCGCTTTGAAAAACGGGATGCGGGCAAATTCGGTACCGACATTAGCGGAGGGGGGACTTTTAAAACCACGATTGGCATGGTCATCACCCGGACATTTGAGCTTTGGGATTGCCATTATTTTTCTGCACGTGCCAACGGCTTTTTCATCCTTCCCACGAAAGTCGACGTACAAGGGATAAATACCTATGGGGGCGCCCCTGACACCAATGCGACCGTCAAACCGGGCATGGGTTTTGGAGGGCTTGTTGGTCTTGAATACAACCTCTCCCGCAATTGGGCGTTTGCAATAGATCTTCAAGCGATGTATGAAAACAAAACGACATTCAAGGGCTTTCCCGGAACGAATCCCGACCAAACGCTCGCAACGCTTGACGCCCCATCCAATTTCCAATTCAGCATTGCCCCTGCAATCGAATACAACTTCAACGCTCAAGTCGGTGTCATAGGGGGCATTTGGTTTTCTCTCGCCGGGCGCAATTCGCCTCGCTTCATCAGCGGTGCGATCGCGATCAACTACTTTGGACCACTCACCCACAAAACCATTGAGGAGAAACACCGCTTCCGCCAATCAGGAGGCGGATCCTCACCTTCCGGTGCTGGCGGCGGCGGTGGCCGGTAATAAAACAAATAAACCCATAGAGGAACAGAGGACACAGAGATCAGGCCAGTCTTTTGAGGACTCCGATCACACTATCGGGGTTGAGGGAATTTGTTATTTCTCAAGCATCTCTCTTAGAACGTAGGGATCGAGATCAATATCTTCGCCCCAGGCTATCGTGTCCGATTTAGGATCTACATGCACTTGATTGAAAAACTCCACAGATTCCCATTCTGCAAATACACCTTTTCCTACGAGATGACCCAAATCAACAACGCCTTCAAGCCCATCATCAAAACGTATCCAAACGGAATAATTTGGCCGAGGCTCACAAGCAACAATTTTTGCTCTTTTAAATTCCTTAGATCTTTTAAGGCTCGCGTCGATGATAAACAAGTTCTCCAATATCTGGAATACGTTTAGGACAGTCCAACCTTGAGATCTCTACCTCGAGTTTATACGATTGCCCTGCTGACACGCCACTTGACAAGTGTCCAAGTTATTTTCTTACGGGTCCCTAGTTTAATTATTTGAAGCCTTTTTTTGAAAGTCTGATGTAAGAAATTCCACTTCTTCATATTTCTCTGCTAGCTGATCAATCCAGCTTATATCTTTGGAAAAAATTTCCCAAAACCCACCATCAATCATCTCAATAACAATATCGCAGGTTTCATACATTTCTTGATCATCTTTATATCGACGTACATTTTCTTTATTTTTACACCCAACTATAAGGACTTCTATTTCTTGGAAAATCTTTTTAGAAAGCTCGGCTAGTGATTCAAAGGTGTAAGAAAGCCCTTCTTCCGATTCTTTGACTTTTTTTTGTAATTCGGTAAGCAATTTTCCTTCTTTTTCAGTTGGGGTTACATCAAACCACAATAATGCCCAGTTAAGCTGACTTGCATGCGGAATGTTTGCTAACACTTCGGAAAGCGGAATACATTTGCCTTCTTTTAAATCCGATATTCTAATTCCTTTAGTTTTCATGAATAGTTCCAGTCTGTCACGGGTTGCCCCTTGGGATCTCTAGTGCGAGTTCCTCCGGTAGGATTTGGTTTATGTTCATGCTGATGAGGATTAGGATGGTTTTGAGGTCGACCATGGTCGGTAAAATCGATGTCGCGCACTGGATTACCGTTCTCATCAAACTCCCTTGCCTGGGGATATTTCTCTTTACGTCCCTCTTTTGTACCAAGTTGGGTATGCGGAGCATCTGTATCGGTGATGTGAACTCCATCAGGAGTATTTTGCAGCGGTCTATCTGGGACATAAACATCGGTATTTTTCCACGAAATATTAGGCATCTTAATATCTTGAGCATGATACGTAGTTGTAGCAAGACCGCTTGTGATCAAAGCAGCCCCTGCTCCTATTTGAAATCCAAATCCAATCGTATATCCCCCAAGTGTAGCAATTTCTAGCATCCCTCCTGTGGCAATAATTGCTCCACCTAAAACAATCTCGCCTACACCGAGGAGATAGCCTCCCAAACTTTCACCATTTGGATCGTAATATCTGAAAGGATTATTTAAGACGTATTGGTAGGGATTAAAGCTTTCATCGAAAACTGCAGGATCTGTTGTTATCCACCTTCCGATCCTTGGATCATAGTAGCGTTTTCCGAAGTAGATAAGGCCTGAGCTTGGGTCGAAACGCTTTGATGCAAACTGCCAGGGACTTTGTAGATCGTCTTTTAGGTTTGTTTGCAATTTTTCCCCAAATGCCGTGAAGTCATAACTGGCAGTCAGAGTTTTGGATTGAAGATCAACGAGACGACGAATGTTTCCTTGTACATCTGTGAGAGGAGCAAAGGTTTTCCCTCCCATTTCTATTCCAATCGTTTTTGGTAATTGATGTGTACTTAAAACCCTAAGGCTCTCGAGCGTATTTGGTGACTTAAACGATCCAATTTCCTCCTCACCATCATAGAGATAATATTCGCAGGTCGATTCTTCCCATCCATATCCGGCTTTTGCCGAAGTGACTTTTGCAAGACGCCTTCCTAGTGGGTCATAAATGAACTCGATCTTTTGCTTCCCCGATTTCACCTCGATCAGCTGATTGAGGGGATCATAGATCATGGAAACTTGCTCTGAATCCATTTTTTTGAGAACTTGATTCCCCTTGAGGTCATACTCATAAGTAGTCTTCCCATCAGAAAGCAATTCATTCAGGGTGTTGACTTCATAGAGATCTCCATTCTTCTGAGTCCGGTTATAGAGGGAATCATTACAATAAGCGGTGCTATTGCCAGAGCTTTCTTCTCGGATTATTTGAGAAATATCATCATATGCATAGCGAGATTCAGCTCTATTAATCATGCTAGATACCAAATTTTGGACAGAGTTGTATTTGCATTCTTGAGAAAAATAAGGACTTGCAATTTGCGTCCTTTGTCCTCGCGCATCTGTAGCATGAACGACAGCACCGAGGTTTCCGATGAGATGCTCTTGTGCGAGATTCCCATCGAGGTCATATTCTTCAAATGTGTGCTTGTATAATGCGCTGCCTTGAGCAGACACCCTTTCTACTTCTCTTAGGAACATGGGGTCATAGGCATAGCGAACCTGACCATGACCTGTGATGGTAAGGGATAATGGTCTACTAAAGTCGTCGTATGTTTTAGCCACTTCCGCGCCATAAGGAAATACTTCAGCTGTCATATTTCCAAAAGGATCCACTTCTCGCTCAACGCGCAGATTTTGCTTTTCATCGACAGCTGCTTTGAGATCTCCAAGTCTGTTATGAGTGAAGGCATGGGCAATCTTTCCATCTGAAGAATCTATTCGGGCTAAATAGCCAAGAGGGTGGTAGCTGTAGAGAAGAGTGATTCCATCGGGCTGAGTTTTCTTTTCCATCTTTCCTGATGGGAAGTAGGAGTAGCTCGTTTTTCTTGCATCGCAGGTCCCAAAACCTCTCACCAAGCTCTTTATTTGGTGATCAGGGGTATAAAAGTAGCGCACGGCTTGAATCGACTGAGGTCTGCCATCTTCGTATATGTGATCTCGATGCAAGGTGAGGTTGCCTTGGGGGTCATATGACATCTCATGACAGGAGACTATTTGTCCTCCTATTCCTAATCTCTCCACCCTTACGCTTCGCGAAAGAGCATCTTGAGTTTTTAAAGTCGCAATGCCCTTTGGATCCACTGTCTTGATTTGAAGGACTCTTTGCCCTAGAGCATTTATGTAGTTCTCATCATAGGAAGTGAGGGTTTCATACCCTAAAGCATCTCTTTGGTGAATTTTTCTTTGGAATGGATCGTAGGCAAATGACTGAATAGCTTCTTCTTCATTGATGTAGCGGATGATTGAGTTTCGATTTCCGTCGGGATCATAGGAGAATTCTGTTTTGTAGAGAATATGCCCAGAAAGATCCGTCTTCTTCTCAGCGATTACTCGAGCTTCCAAATCTCTCTCATAATGGGTGACAAGGGCATCATTCCCGCTATATTTGTAAACGACGGCAAGCCGATCCAAAGAGTCATATGCAAACTCTGTCACTCTTCCGCAAAATTCTTCACGGATTTTTCTTCCAGCACCATCGTAAACATAGAGTTTTTCTTGCCCTTCCTTATCAGTCTCTCGAGTAAGATGAAAACCGTTGTAAGAAAACGTTTCCTGAGCAAGAGTTCCGCCTTCTTTGGAGATGTAGGTTTTTTTGAGGATTCGTCCGAGAACATCATTCTTATATCGAATGGTTAGTCCATCCGGATCAGTATGGGAGGTAAGATCCCCATTTTTGGCATAGCGAAAGGTCTCCTTTCCTCCACCCGGATGATGGATCTCGGCTAAAGACCCGTACACGTTATGAGAATAGGTCGTCTTATTCCCATTGGGATCTGTGTAGGAAATCTCTCTTCCAAACGGATCATATATTGAAGAAGTAGTGACGTCTTCAGCTCCTCCATCAGGGGCTGCAATTTTCGGAAAATCTGTTTGAGAGACTTCGCCTACGAGAGGCTCGTACTTGTAATGGGTGTAATTTCCAAAAGGATCTTGTCTTTCGATCAAACGATCTTGAAAGTCATACTTTGAAGATACGGCATGCTGATTCCCATCATCTCCTTCTTCTACAACTTTGCAAAGGCGCCCTCTAGTGTCGTAGGACGAGATCTTATGAACTCTTCTGGAAAAATTGGCTTCTGTTATTCGGTGTCCTTTCGCATCGTAGCTATAAGTTGCTTCTTGCCCAATCCGATT